>DATIOS010000508.1:0-6091 GCA_035472915.1 Thermoanaerobaculia bacterium | reverse complement strand
CCTCGAAGAGGCCGCTTCGCTCCCGCCCCTCTACGAGCTCCGCCTGGAGAGCGGGGACGTGGACGCGGCGCTCGCCGGCGCGGATCATGTGATCACGGGGACCTGGCGCACCGGCCATCAGGAGCACATCTACATCGAGTGCCAGGGAATGATCGCCGAGCCGACGGCGGATGGCGGCGTCCTGGTTACCGGCTCCATGCAGTGCCCCTACTACGTTCACCGGGCGCTGGTTCATGGCCTCGGGCTCTCGGAGGAGAAAGTCCGGGTGCGCGCCTCGGTCGTGGGCGGCGGCTTCGGGGGCAAGGAGGACTTTCCCAGCGCCCTCGCCATCCACGCCGCCCTGCTGGCCCGCGCCTCGGGCAGGCCGGTGAAGATGATCTACGACCGCCATGAGGACATCGTGGCCACCAGCAAGCGACACCCGGCGGTGATCCGCCACCGTACGGCGGTCGATGGCGGCGGCCGGCTGCTCGCTCTGGACGGCGAAGTCCTCCTCGACGGCGGCGCCTATAAAACGCTGTCGCCCGTGGTGCTCTCGCGCGCGCTCCTCCACGCCTTTGGCCCCTACCGCTGGCCGAGCGTGCGGCTGCGGGGAAAAGTGCTGTGCACCCACACGGCGCCGAACAGCGCGTTTCGCGGCTTCGGCGCTCCCCAGGTCGAGTTCGCCATCGAGCGCCACATGGACCGCATCGGCCGGGCGCTCGGGCTCGATCCGTACGAGATCCGCGCCCGCAACGTCGTAGCGGCGGGCGACCGGCTGCCCACCGGCCAGGTGCTGGACGAGACCACGTCAGCTCGCCTCTGTCTGGAGGAGGCCGAGCGGCGCACCGGCTTCCGCGCCAAGTGGCGCGCCCTGGAAGCTGCCCGAGAAACCGCTGACGGAGAGCCCCGGCGCGGCATCGGTCTTTCCCTCTTCTTCCATGGCGCCGGATTCACCGGCAACGGTGAGCGCAAGATGAAGTCGCCGGTCACCGCCCGTCTCCTCCCGGATGGCCGCATCGAGGTGCTCACCGCCATGACCGACATGGGCCAGGGATGCGTCGCGGTGTTCCCCCAGATCGCCGCAGCGGCGGCCGGAGTCACCCCGGAGGATCTCGTCTTTGCGGAGCCGGACACCGGAGAGGTTCCCGACTCGGGCCCCACCGTCGCCTCCCGAACCACGATGATCGTGGGGGCGTTGATCGCGCGGACTGTCTCCGAGCTGCGCGACCGGGTGCTGGCCAGGTCGAGGCCGGGCGAGAGCTTCCGCGAGGCCGCGCGACGGTACTGGGAAGAGGTTGGCCCCCTGGAGGTCACCTTCCGCCACGAGCCGCCGGAAGATCAGTCCTTCGACGACTCCACCTACCGCGGCGCGGCCTATCCGACCTATGCCTGGGGAGCGGACGTCGTCGAGGTGACGGTCGATCCGGACACCCTGGCTGTGCGGCCCTTGCAGGTGACCGCCGTCTGCGAGGTGGGGCGGGCGATCCACAAGACCCTCTGCGCCGGTCAGATCGAGGGCGGCACCCTCCAGGCCCTCGGCTGGGCGCTGCTGGAGGAGGTCAAGCTCCAGGACGGCCGGTATTTGAACGACCGCCTCGCCACCTACATCATTCCCACCATCAAGGACAGCCCGCGGATCGACGTTCACCTGCTGGAGCGGGCGTGGCATGGCGGTCCTTTCGGCGCCAAGGGCGTCGGCGAGCTGCCCATGGACGGCGGCGCGCCGGCCGCCGCCCAGGCGATCGAAAACGCCACGGGATTGCCGGTCGATGAAATTCCAGCCACGCCGGAGCGGCTGCTGCGAGCCCAGGAGGCTGCGCGTTGAAAGTCACCTTCTCCGTCAATCGTCAACCCGCCGAAGCCGACGGCCATCCCATGGAGCGCCTGCTCGACGTGTTGCGCGAGGGCCTCGGCCTCACCGGCACCAAGGAAGGCTGCGGCGAGGGGGAGTGCGGCGCCTGCACGGTGCTGATGGATGGCGAGCCGGTCCTCTCGTGTCTGGTGCCGCTTTTTCAGTGCGAAGGCCGGCGGATCGAGACCGTCGAGGGGATCGCGAAGGGACCGGCGCGCGACTTCCTGGAACGCTTCGTGGCGACCGGCGGCGTCCAGTGCGGCGCCTGCACGCCCGGAATCGTGGTCACGGCCTGGGCGCTGCTCGAAAAAAATGCCACTCCCAGCCGCGAGGAGGCGCAAGAGGCGCTGGCCGGCAATCTCTGCCGCTGCACAGGGTACGAGGGAATTCTGCGGGCGCTCTGTTCTAAGGACCCTGAACGGGGAGAACCGTGACCGTCGCCCTCCGTCCCCGTTCGCTGGATGAGGCCCTTCGCCATCTGAAGGACGACCCGGCGCTCGTCCCCACGGCCGGCTGCACCGACTTGATGGTGCGCGGTCCCGAAGCGCTCCACCGGATGGATCGCGTGATCGATCTCCTCAGCCTCCCCGAGCTGCGGGGCATCCGAGAGGTGGACGGAGGACTGGAGATCGGCGCCACCACCTCGTTCAGCGAGATCCGCCGTTCCACCGCCGTCCGCGCCGCCTTTCCAGCGCTCGCCGCGGCCGCCTCGCTCGTGGGCGGCTGGCAGATCCAGAACCGGGCGACCCTGGGCGGCAACATCGCGAACGCCAGTCCAGCCGGCGACTCCCTCCCTGTGCTCCTCGCCCTCGACGCTGTGGTCGTGGCCGCCGGGGTGAACGGAGTCCGCGAGATTCCCTACGCAGCGTTCCATACCGGCTATCGCAAGTCGGCCCTGGAACCGGGAGAGATCGTCGCCCGGATTCGACTTCTCTTCCTGCCGGCCGGCTCCGTCCAGGCCTTCCGCAAGGTGGGAACCCGGGAGGCGCAGGCGATCAGCAAAGTGGTGGTGGCCCTGGCTGGCCGGGTCGAGATGGACCGGATCGCCGAGCTGCGCCTCGCCGCCGGTAGCGTCGCTGCGATGCCGATCCGACTCCGCGCCGCCGAGGAAGCCGTGCGCGGTCTGCCAATGGGAGCTGAGACCGCCGGCCTTGCCGGCCGAGAGGCGGCGCGCGAAGTGACGCCGATCGACGACGTCCGCTCGACCGCCGACTACCGCCGCTTCGCGCTGGAGCGGGTGGTTCGCCGGCTGGTCCTGGATCTGGCGAGATGACTTCCCTCCGCGACGACTCGGTCCGCGACGTGTTCGAACGCCTGCGCGGCGCCAACCTCGCCTTCATGCGCCGCCAACCCGGCGAATCCGGACGGCGCCAGCCCGTCCACACGGTCTACGGCGGCGCGCATCTCTTCAAGGCGGATACCGCCTCGCGGCTGGGAGCGCTCGCCCGGCGGGCGCTGGAGGAGTACGCCCCGACTCCCTGCGACCTCGCGGCGGCGATCGGGTTGCGGGAAGATCTTGCCAACAAGATCCACGCCCGAGTCACCGAAAAGCTCCAGCGCGAGCCTGTCGAAGATTTTCGGGCTGACTTCGAGGATGGCTACGGCAACCGGCCGGACGCCGAGGAGGACGGCCACGCCGCGTCGGCAGCCCACGAAATGGCCGTTGGCCTGGCCGCCGGCACCCTCCCGGCGTTCGTGGGTATCCGCATCAAGCCGTTCACGGAGGAATTGCGGGAGCGGTCTCTGCGTACGCTGGATCTCTTTCTGACAACGCTGATCCAGGAGAGCGGAGGCCGGCTGCCGGAAAACTTCGTTATCACCCTCCCCAAGGTGACGATCCCCGAGCAAGTGGCGGCGCTGGCCGATCTCTTTGACCGCCTGGAGCCGGCGCTGGGTCTCGAAATCGGCTCTCTACGGCTGGAGATCATGATCGAAACGCCGCAGTCGATCCTGAATGAGACTGGGGGTTCGAGCCTACCGCTCCTCGTCGTCGCCGCGCGCGGCCGGTGCGTCGCCGCCCACTTCGGCACCTACGACTACACGGCGGCGTGCAACATCACGGCGGAGCACCAGTCGATGACCCATCCGGTTTGCGACTTTGCCAAGCACATGATGCAGGTCGCCTATGCCGGAACCGGGCTCTGGTTGTCGGACGGCGCCACGAACGTGCTGCCCGTGCCGCCCCATCGCGGATCCCAGCTCACCTCAGCGCAACTCGATGAAAACCGCGCCGTCGTCCACCGTGCCTGGAATCTCCATGCGGGACACGTCCACCACTCGCTCGTCGGCGGCTTCTATCAAGGTTGGGATCTCCACCCGGCGCAACTCGTCACCCGCTACGCGGCCCTCTACTCTTTTTTCCTGGAGGGCCTCGACGCCGCCTCGGACCGCCTCCGCAACTTCGTTCAGAAGGCAGCGCAGGCAACCCTGGTCGGTGAGGTTTTCGATGACGCCGCCACGGGCCAGGGCCTCCTCAACTACTTCCTGCGCGCTGTGAACTGCGGCGCGATTACGGAGGAGGAAGCGTTGGAAAGGTCGGGCTTGACCTTGGAGGAGCTGCGGGGCCGGTCGTTCGTGAAGATCTTGAAGAACCGGCGGGGGTAGGCGTCAGGGTTCCTTATACCGTTCCAGGAGTCGGGCTCAGGCTTCTTCGTGCGTGACAACTCGCCCTGCTTCGACATCGTCTAGGCCTCTCTGAAAGTCTCTCAACTCCTCGGACTGACGCCGCACCGTCCCCTCGATCAATCCGTACGGCTCCGTCGGCGCGACGAAGATCTCGTTCCGGTTCTCCAATCTGAACGGTGTGAGATCGATTGGAAGGTGGTGCCGGTTGGGCATGACGAGGTGGATCTCCTCGATGTCCAGGCTCTTCACCACGGCTTCGCCCATGGCGTAGAGGGTGTGTTGAACCGAGCGGCTGTCGTGCCCGGCGAAGGTCTCCAGCAGCACGCGCCGCACATCGTGCCAGAGCGGGCCGAAATCCACCTTCGGCCGCGAGTAGCTCCAGGTCGCACGTACTGCCGTGGCAAGGATGCGGCCCGAGGTCTCTTTCAGGGTCGTATAAGGGTCGCGAGGGAAGCCCTCGAAGGCGGATTTCGCGGTCTTCATCACCACGAGATCTTCGATTCCGGATTGGATCTCGACGCCCTGCCGATCGCGGGTCACCTCCGCGGTGCGCCGCTCGCTTCCCGCTTGACGGAAGGCGTGCGGGTGAGCCGCGCCACCCACTGGGATCGGCTCCCACAGGTGCTCGATGAGCTCGATGCCAACTCTCGTGACTCGCGGGTTGCGGCTCAAAAAGTGATTGCTGAGCGCGAGACCGAAATCCTCGATGTCGTCAAACGGGTGCTCGGCGGCCAGGGCATAGACGGTGTTCTTCATCGTGTCCGTGGGGAGCACGCCCTGGTTGTCGCCGTCCGTGTAGGCCGCCAGGAAATCCCCTTCGAAACGGATCGCCACCGTGACGTCCTTGAGCTCGTGGCGATCCGGATATCGGCGGACCGTCACCAAGCGGATCGCCTGTTTTCCATAAGCGTTCTCGGCCAGCGTGGCTTTCATGGTCAGCTCCCCCGGTAGGTCGAGTATCCGAACGGGCTCAGAAGAAGCGGGACGTGATAATGCTGGGCTGCGTCTCGCACATTGAAAACGATCGAGGCCTCAGGATAGAAGCCCTCGATTTCCTGCACAGCGAAGTACCGGTCAAGATCGAAGGTGAGGCAATAGATTCCCGGAATCAACGCAGATCCAGTCGGCAGGAGCTGCCTGGTGCGGCCATCGTCGTCTGTGGTCGCGCGAGTAATCTCCCGCCAGCCGTCGCCGTCTCTGACTTCGAGCACGACGGGCACGCCGGTCGCCGGTCGCCCTCGCGAGGTGTCCAAAACGTGGGTGGTAATGCCACTCATGAGAACAGTTTCTCCAGCCTCAGGTGAGTGATCTTCCGCTGCTCTTCGGCGGCGATGCGCAGCTCGGTTTCAGGATCGTTGCCAAGACGCGCGCGGAGTAGGCCGAGCATCTCCGCGGCGCTTTTGCCCGTGGCGCAGACGATGAAGATGTGATCGAACCGCGTTTCATAGCGGCGGTTCTCATTGATGAGATCCGCGAGGGTCTGCGCATCCGCGCCGCGCGCGCCGGCCTGCTCCTGTTCAGACCAGCGACTTCCCTTTTCTCCGATTCGCGGATGAGCGGCGAATGCTTCTCGCCAATCCTCACTGCGAAGGCTTCGCCAGATCTCATCGGATTTTTCCTTGAGATCGGCAA
>DATIOS010000507.1:0-2383 GCA_035472915.1 Thermoanaerobaculia bacterium | reverse complement strand
CCTCCCGCCCGGGTGGCTTCTCCAGGGAAGACACGTGGGTGATGGAGAAGGCCGGGCTTGCCGCAGGCCTGGTGACGCAGCTGTGGCACACGCAGGAAGAGCTGAGGAAGACGGTGGACCGCCTGACCAAGGTCGACGGGGCCCGACAGATGCTGCTCAAAAACATGACGACTGTGGCGGAGAAGGAGCGGAAGCACTTCGTCACGGAGCTCCACGACGATGCGCTGCAGAAGTTGACGGCCGCCGAGCTCCAGCTGGCCCGTATCCCCCAGGAAGGCAAGGCCGACGCCGCGTCGCTCGAGAACGTGCGGGAATTGCTGAATGCGACCGAGAGTTCCCTGCGGCGCCTGGTTTTCGAAGTCCGTCCGCCGGCGCTCGAAAGCCCGGACGGACTTGCGCGATCGATCCGCGACCGGCTCGCCATGCTCTTTGCGTCTGGCATCACCCACGAGGTCGTGCTCGAGATTCCGGAAGAGGTCAGCCTCGACCTCAAGACGACGATCTTTCGCCAGGTATCGGAGGCGGTCGGCAACGTGGAAAGGCATTCGTCGGCGACGCGAATCAAGGTGTCGTTGACCGTGCAGGACGGCGGCGTCCTGGGAGTGATCGAGGACAACGGTCAGGGATTTGTGGTGTCGGAGCGCAGCAACCTCCCTGGTCATCTCGGTCTGCTTACGCTCAGGGAGAGGGCCCTGATGGCCGGCGGACGTTACCGGATCGAGAGTCAGCCGGGTGCGGGCACCCGCGTCGAGTTCTGGATTCCGCTCGGCGCCTGACCGTCAGGGCGTCGCCTGCGCCGGCTCGGCCACCGGCACGACCGCACCGCCCGCGCCTCGGCGCGCCTGGACGGGGACCGCGACCAGGGCGATGAGGCCGGCGGCGCCGACCACGGCAGTGGCGGCCAGGAACATCGCGCGCGGACCGACCGTGCCGTAGATCAGGCCGCCTCCCAGCGAGCCGGCGATCGGCGCCAGCCCGAACGTGACCGACTTCACGAGTGCTTGCCCCGTGGCGCGAAGACGAGCTGGGGTGAGCTCGTCCGCGATGACCACCGACGCAACGTACGTCAACGCAAACGCAACACCGATGATCAACTTCAACAGGGCCGCGATAACGGGACTGGAGACGAAGGCCCACGCCATGAAGACGACCACATAGATCGCGCAGCCGATGGCGAAGAGTGCTCTATGACTCAGATGCCTGGTCAACACGTGGGTGTAGCCCATGGTTGGAATCTCGGTGAGAGCCTGGAAGGCGGCTGCCGCCCCAACCAGGAGTGCGCCGCCGCCGAGGAGGTTGATCTGCAGGGTGAGGAAGTTCCCGGTTGCCGCCAGCGAGGCGCCCAGCAGGAAGCAGCTGACGAGAAAGCCAAGCATCGCGAGCGGTATCTTCGAGACGCGGCCCGGCAGCGCCGGTCCGGGTTCCGCCTCAGATGCCTCATCCGGGCGCGCGGGCTTTAGCGCACCCCACACCCAGAGCCCGACGAGCGCGCTGAGCGGCGCGTACACGAGGGGCGTGAGTTTGACGCCAAGTGCCTGATACAGCGCCCCCGCCGCAATGGTGGACGCGGCAAAGCCGGCGCTCATCCGCAGGCGGATCCTCGCGTAGTGCGTGCGCCTAGCGATGCGCAGCCGGCGCAGGGCGATCGGGTCGACCAGGGTCAGCGGCGAACGCGCCAGCGAAAGGGCGACTATGGCGGCCGCCAGGGCCAGGGCGCCGCTCGACACAGCCAGCACCGCAGCAGCCACTGCGGATGCCGCGCTCGCGACAACGACGATGCGCTCGGGTCGCAGCCTGCGGTCCGCGAGATAGGCCCAGCCAAGGCCTGCCGCCAATGCGGTCACGGCCGAGGCGGCGAGCACCGCACCGATCAGCGGCGCGCTCAGGCCCCGCTCGAAGAGGAGGAGAGGGATGAACGGCAGCAAAGTTCCGTCCGCCACCCCAATCAGGATGTAAGACCCCTTCAGGCCGCTTGTCTCAGGCCGTGGTCGGACAGCCATGCGAGGCGATAGCGTGGCAAATTTGGTGCACGGCCGGGTGTCTTTGGAGCGGCTTTTTTAGAGCTCCGGCTCGTAGGCGGCGGCGACGCGTTTTGGCACGACCATGCGCCACGCATCGATCACGAGCTCCTGCATCTCCGTCTGGTCCAGGGCCGCCAGGCGTGCAAGGACCCAGTTGTAGCGGAGATCCGACGCGATCGGCTGCATGAACTTCTCCGGCGAGCCGCCGATCAGCCAGTTCCGCTCCTCTTTGGGAAACGCGAAGCCCATCTCCGCCTCGTCGCGGGAGAAGGAGAGGTAGACGATGCGGCCGACTCGAAACTTCACCCGTCCGCCGACCAGCGCCTCGTAGCTGAGCGGAAGCTTCGCCGCCAGGGCTCGGA
>DATIOS010000506.1:0-2178 GCA_035472915.1 Thermoanaerobaculia bacterium | reverse complement strand
CGGCAGCCGTCGGTGCCGGTGTCGCCCGAGGCGAAGAACCACTGCTGCCCTTCGGCCTGGGCCTGCTCGAACAGCGTGTTCACGCCCCTACGCTAGGCCAACTCAATACCTCGGTGATGAGGGTCAGTCTAACTGGAACTCCTGCCGCCAGTCGCCCTTCTCCTCCAGCTTCGGCTGCTCGTTCTTGTCGAGGAGGAAGGGCCCTACCACCAGGTAGTCCATCTCGGTGCGCATGAAACAGCGGTAGGCGTCCTCGGGCGTACAGACGATGGGCTCGCCCCGCACGTTGAAGCTGGTGTTGACGATCACCCCGTAGCCGGTGAGCTTCTCGAACTCGGTCAGGATGGCGTGGTAGCGCGGGCTCTCCTCGCCCACCGTCTGGATGCGCGCCGAGTAGTCGACGTGGGTGATGGCCGGCACGTCCGAGCGCGGGCGGTTGACCCACTCCAGGAGCGGCAGATCCTTCTCGTCCCCCCGCTTCGCGACGCGCCTCTTGGCTGCCACGTCCGCCACCAGCAGCATGTAGGGCGACGGCCGGTCGAGCTCGAAGTAGTCGGACACCTTCTCTTCCAGCACCGAGGGGGCGAAGGGCCGGAAGCTCTCCCGGTACTTGATCTTCAGGTTCATCACCGACTGCATCTTGGGCGACCGCGCGTCGCCGATGATCGACCGGCCCCCCAGCGCCCGCGGCCCGAACTCCATCCGCCCCTGGCACAGCCCGATGACGTTCTCGCCGGCGATCAGCTCGGCGATCCGCCGCGCCCAGTCCTCCTCCGGCAGCTCCTGGTAGGGGAGCTTGTGGAAGTCGAGGTAGTCCTTGATCTGCTCGCGGGGGAAGTCCGGGCCCAGGAGCGAGCCGCGCATGGCGTCCCGCGCCCGGCCGTTCGAAACCGTCACCGTCCGCGGCTTGTCCATGGCGTTGTGCCAGACGGCCAGCGCGGCGCCCAGGGCGCCGCCGGCATCGCCCGCCGCGGGCTGGATCCAGAGATCGTCGAAAATCCCCTCCCGCAGCAGCACGCCGTTGGCGACGCAGTTGAGGGCCACGCCGCCAGCCATGCAGAGGTTGCGCTTGCCGGTGAGCTCGCGGGCGTGGCGGGCAAGCTTGAGGACGATCTCCTCGGTGACCTCCTGGATCGACTTCGCGAGGTCCATCTCCCGCTTCGAGATGGGCGACTCCGGCTTGCGCGCCGGGCCGCCGAAGAGACTGGCGAACTTTCCGTTCGTCATCTCCAGGCCGTCCAGATAGCCGAAGTAGTCCATGTTCATGCGGAACGAGCCGTCGTCGCGGACGTCGATCAGCTCGCGCTTGATAGCTTCCGTGTACTTCCCTTCGCCGTAAGGGGCGAGGCCCATGAGCTTGTACTCGCCCGAGTTCACCCGGAAGCCGGTGAAATAGGTGAAGGCCGAGTAGAGGAGGCCAAGCGAGTGGGGGAAGGCGATCTCCTGAATCAGCCGCAACTTGTTGCCCTCGCCCACGCCGATGGTGGTGGTGGCCCATTCGCCCACGCCGTCGAGCGTCAGCACCGCCGCCTCGTCGAACGGCGACGGGTAGAAGGCGGACGCCGCGTGCGACTCGTGGTGGCGGGTGAAGAAGATGTCCTTCGGCTCGCCGACGCCGCAGCGTTCGAGCGAGTCCATGATGTGGGGCGGAATCCACAGCTTCTCGCGCAGCCAGATAGGGAGGGCCATGACGGCCGATTGCAACCCCTTCGGCACCACCGCCAGGTAGGTCTCCAGAATGCGGTGGAACTTGAGCAGCGGCTTGTCGTAGAAGACGACGCCGTCGAGCCCGCCCGTTCTGGCTCCCGGATGCGCGCCGTTCGTCGTCACGCCGCCCTCGGCGAGGCAGTAGCGCACCGCGCGCAGCGGGAAGCCCTCGTCGTGCTTCTTGCGCGTGAAGCGTTCCTCCTGCGCCGCGGCGACGATGCGCCCGGAATCGATCAGGCAGGCCGCCGAGTCGTGGTAGTAGCAACTGATGCCGAGCAGCTTCATCGACGGCTCCGCTAGAACTGCCGTTCGTACGACGCCGGCGAGCGGTCGACGGTCGAGAGGTCGCGCCAATAGGTGGGCAGCGTCCGATCCGGCCGGCGCGACAGCCGCAGCTTGCCGAAAGCGCGCAGCGCCAACCCGAAGAGCGTGAACAGCAACAGGTAGACGATCGGCATCAGGATCCAGGTC
>DATIOS010000505.1:0-4083 GCA_035472915.1 Thermoanaerobaculia bacterium | reverse complement strand
CTCCGGTCCGGGGCCGTTTTTCGTCGCCCTGCCTACCCGGACACCTGGAGCGGCGGCAGAGGCACCGGCGGGTACTTGCGCACCACCAGGCTGCCCCAGGTTTCGAGGATCAGCCGCTTGCCGGCGGAGAGGTCGAGGCGGCCGTGGTCCTCGAAATCGCCCCCGAGGTTGGCGTGCGCCACGGTATAGCGTCCATCCACCAGGAGCGCGAAGTGGGAGCTCACCGGCACTTCCAGCCCGGCGAGGGCGAAGTAGCCGAAGGTGAGAAACGACGAGTCCGTGCTGTCGATGAACTTGGTCGTGCAGTTACCATCCTCATCGCAGTCGTCGGTCGTGAACGAGCGGCGGTACGACCGCAACTCCCCTGCGTAAATTCCGCCGCCGGCGCCCAGGTAAGGAATGACCGGCTTTTGGGTGCCAGCGGGATAGAACATGTAACCGGCGGTCAACGAGAAGGTATTGAGATCCAGGTGGTGCTCGAGCGGATTGCCGGATCGATTGAGCACGTTGCGAGCGGGCTCTCTGAACGAATTCAAGTAGAGATTGCCCGACAGCATGACGGCGTTGTGGAGGTCGAGATGCTTGATGAAATCGACGCCGAAGGTGAAGCTGTCGAGCTGGCTGGGGCTGGCCTTGAAGCTCGCGAAGTTGTCATCCCAGAAATCGCTTTGGGCGTTGAGCCTCTGTAGGCCGATCCACACGTGCGTCTCGGTGAAACGGCTGGGGCTTTGCAGGCCGATAGGGTCCTGATCTTGCGCGAAGGCCGCTGTCGCGATCCCCAGCATCGCCAGGGCCAGCAGCAGGCTTTGTATTTGTAGTTTCATCTTCATCTCCTTTTCGATCAGCCTGCCATGGCTTGACGAGATCGTCGGTGCCGGCGGGCCAAGCTGAAACCTAGATTAGCTGGCGCCGAAAAGGTCCGGCAGAGCATGAACATGCGGGTTGGCCCCGGGCCGGCGCGGAGGAAAGAGGCCCGGTCTTCGCGGTACACTGGGAATTCATGCCGCATCGAGAGGTTTCAGGGCTGCGGGTCTGGATTCCAACTCTGCTGGCGGCGGCGCTCGCCCTGAGCACCGCGGCGCGGGCGGAGCGTCTGCCGATCCGGGTCTACACCGTCGATGACGGCCTGGCAGGCGACGAGATCAACACGATCCTGCAGGATTCCCGCGGTTTCTTGTGGATCGGCACCGACACCGGGCTCAGCCGCTTCGACGGCTCCCGGTTCGTCAGCTACGACCCGCGGCAGGGCTTGCCGAGCCCGCACGTCACCGCGCTGCTGGAGACGTCGAGCGGCGACCTGCTGGCGGGCACGACCGGCGGATTGGCGCGCCTCGATCTCGAGCCCACCCCGGCAAACCGGATCTTCAAGCCGGCTCCGGATTCGCCCAACATTCCAAATATCGCCAAGCGGCCGGGGCGAATCTCGGAGCTGCTCGCCGACGGCGACTCCGTCTGGCTGGCGGATTCCTCGGCGAGTGGGGGCCTCTTCCGCCTCCATCCGGCCGGCGGCCGCCTCGGGTTCGAAGAGGTGAAACGAGAGTCCGGCAGACCGGTTTTGGGAGCCACGTCGCTCGCTCTCGATGGCATGGGCGGGCAATGGGTGGGTGGGCAGGGCGGTCTCCTGCATCGCCTCACCGACGGCCGTTGGATCGAGGTTCCGGTTCTCGCGCCTCCGCGGTCCCCGGGAACTATGGCGGGAATAATGGCGTTGCTTCTCGATAACCAGCGCCGCCTATGGATCGCCACCGCCGAGGAGCTGTTCGTGCTCAAGCCCGGCTCAGCCTCGGGCGCCCCGCTTTTCGAGCGCCGTTTCGACGCGGCCTCGGGATATGCCGGCATGCGGCGCTCGGGCGGGATGTTGCAAACCCGCGACGGCAAGATCTGGATGACGACCACTGCCGGTCTCAGCGTGTTCGACGGCCAGGGTTTTCACACCTACACTCGCAGGCACGGGCTGCTGGCGGACGAGCTGATCGGACTGGCGGAGGATCGCGACGGCAATCTGTGGGTGGGCACCCGGTCCCATGGTCTGATGCGTCTCGCGCACAACGGCTTTCTCACCTACAACACCGCCGACGAAACCGCGGGGCCGGGAGTCAGCGAGATCTTTGAGGACAGCCGGTCCAACCTCTACGTCTGGGGCGGCGACCGGCTGCATTCCAAACTGTTTTATTTCGATGGCGAGCAGTTGCAGGACGTGACGCCGTCAGTCATCGAGAGCGCCGGCGCCCTGGGGAGGGGCCGTCATCAGATTTTGATGCCGGACGCCAGCGGCGAGATCTGGTTGGGTAGTGCCGCGGGAATCTGGCTCCTTCCCAAGGTCGACAAACCCGCCGCCCTCAAGCGGGCGCCGAAAGCTTTCTGGAAGGCCTCCGGCGAGATGGGGGAGATCTCTCGCCTTTTCGAGGACTCGCACGGCGGCCTCTGGGTGGCCTCGCTGGGCGATCAACAAGATCGAGCGGCTGGCGCCGGGCTGAAAACCTTTTTCTCCCATTGGGACCGAGACACGGGACGCTTCAGCCCCGTCGTCGCCGTCGAGCGCCTGGGCCGCGGCGCGCCCTCGGCGTTCGCCGAGGACTCGTTCGGCAATCTCTGGATCGGGTTTTCCGCCGGTGGGGTGGTGCGAATGCACGGCGACGCGGCCGAGCTCTTCCTCAGCGGAGGCGGCTTGCCGATGGGCTCGATCAACGACCTTTTCGTCGACAGCCGCCAGCGTCTCTGGGTCGCCTCGTCCAACGGTGGAGTGATCCGGATGGAGGATCTCAACGCTCCGCAGCCGCGATCGATCGCCTACACGGGATTTCAAGGCTTGTCGAGCGACCGCGTCCTCTGCGTGACGGAAGATCGCCGGGGCATCATCTATCTCGGCCACGGTCGGGGAATCGATCAGCTCGATCCCCAGACCGGCCGCATTCGGAACTTGACCGCTGCCGACGGCCTGCCTTCGAGAGTCGTCAACGTGGCGTTTCGCGCCCATGACGGCAGCCTTTGGTTCGGCACTCCTTCAGGACCGTCGCGCTATTTGCCGGACGTGCCGCACATCGAAGCGCCGCCGCCCATCTTCCTGAGCGCGGTGCGAATCGGCGGAGTGCCCACGGCGCTTCCGCCCCTCGGCCTGCATGACTTCTCTGGCCTCGAGCTGCCGCCGGAACGCAACCAGGTGGAGGTTCGATTCATCGGCATCAGCTTTGCGTACGGCGGGGGGTTGCGGTATCAATATAAACAGGACGGCTCGCCGGCCGCCTGGAGTGAGCCGCGGGCGGAGCGCTCAGTGCTGCTGGGCAATCTCGCGCCGGGCACTTATCGCTTTCTATTCCGCGCGGTGACGCCCGACAACGTGGTGAGTCCCGCGCCGGCCTCGCTCTCGTTCACCTTGCTGCCGCCGTTCTGGCAGCGCTGGTGGTTCGTGCTCCTCGTCGGCTTGGCCGCCGCCGTGGTGGGCTGGGCGCTTCACCATGTCCAGGTGGCGCGCCTGCTGGAGCTCGAGCGCGTTCGCACTCGCATCGCCGCCGATTTGCACGACGATCTGAGCTCCAGCCTGTCGCGCATCTCCATTCTTTCGGAAGTGGGCCGGCGACGGATGACCGACCCGGAAGCGATGGAGGCCACGATTCTCGATCAGATCGGCGAAACCGCGCGCGAGCTCATCGAGATGACCGGCGACATCGTCTGGGCGATCGACACGCGCCGGGGCGATCTCGAAAGTCTGCTGGCCCGCATCCGGCGTTTCGCGGGGGATCTGCTGGAGGCTCGCGGTGTCAGCGTTCTTTTCGCCTCGCCGCCGCGGGCCGCCGAGATCGCCTTGCGCCCCGAGTTGAAACGGGAGCTGTATCTGGTGCTCAAAGAAGCGCTCCACAACGCGGGCAAGCATGCCCAGGCCAAAAAGGTATGGATCGAGGTCGCGGCGACCGGCCGCGACCTGGTGGCCGAAGTGCGGGACGACGGCGTCGGGTTTGCGGGCGACGGCTGCTCTGGAAACGGTCACTCTGGCAATGGTCTGCGCAACCTCAGGGAGCGAGCGGCGAGGTTGGGAGGCACGCTCGCAGTGGATTCGGCGCCTGGCGAGGGCACCCGCGTGCGCCT
>DATIOS010000504.1:0-11464 GCA_035472915.1 Thermoanaerobaculia bacterium | reverse complement strand
GTTCCGGCCGTCACGGCGGAGACGATCATCAAGCGGTACGATAACGCCCTCGACTTGTGGGCGTCTTTCGGGGGAGGAATCGGCAGGAGGCTTCCCGAAGAGATCCGCGAGGCCAAGGATGCCGCGCGGGACGAGAGGTGGGCATCCGATCCATCGGACAGGGAACATCCCTCTGCCTCCGACGGATACCGCCTGGACTTCCAGAGAGATCGGGACCGCGTCCTCTGGTCTGGCAGTCTCCGCAAGCTATCGGCCAAGACGCAACTGTTTCCCTTTGACGAAGGCGACCAGCTCCGCCAGAGACTGGCTCACAGCCTCGAAGTTATGCAACTGGCCTCGACAATCGCGGACAGCTTCGGACTGGATCGTGATCTCGTGGAAGCGGGGGCGCTCGCACATGATATCGGGCATACGCCGTTCGGCCATGCGGGCGAATTCGCCTTGGACCGACTGCTCGTGCGTCTCGACTCGAATGCGCCCGGCTTCAACCATTATGAGCACGGCGTCGACGTGGTCCGTTACCTGGAGGGACCGTACCAGCACCATGGTCCTCGGGGATACGTGGGATTGAATCTGACGCCAGAGGTCCTGGAGTGCATCTTCAAGCATACCTATTGTCAGTCCGGTGACCCATTGTCCCACGACGAGATTCGCAAAAAGAGCAAACATGCGAGCTATCTCGCCTCCGGATACAGTCATCTCGAAGGGCAGGCGGTGCGCATCGCCGACAAGATCTCCTATCTGATTTCGGACGTAGAGGATGGATTTCGCCTGGGTGCTATCGACGACGACGCTCTTCTCAGTTGCCGTCTCTTCCATCGCCCTCCCATCGATCTCACTCAGCCGCGCGGCGAATCCCTGCTGAAACGCTTCCTCCTACAACGGCGCAACGTCCTCCGGGTTCTAATGGAAGACGTAATCACGGAAGCCGCACGCCGCCTGGCCCGGATCACGAGCCCGCGGCAAGCCCGCTTGCAGAGTGACTACCTTATCGATCATTCGTCCACGCTCAAGGCCGATGTCTCGGAAGTCTGGGACCGGCTGCAGAAAGCGCGGCTGCATCAAGACTCGCGTGTCATCGCCGCGAACATGAAAGCAGCTAAGACCATCTCGGAGCTTCTTTTGCTTTTGTCCGCCTTCCCTGCGCTGATCGAGAAGACATTTGCGGCAGAGCATGGTCGGCTGTGGGGTGGCCCGTACATGAAATTCTACCTGAATCGCATGGGCGAGTCGGTCCGGCTTCCTTCGGAGCTGTTGACGTTTCTCCCGCTGGATCAGTTTATAGGAGGGGAGGGCAAGCTCGGACGCGGCGGAGTCGACATTCGGACCGAAAATCTGGTTCTTGCCAAGGACTTCGCAGCGTCCCTCACCGATGACCAGGCGCGAAAGCTCCACTCGAGCCTCCTCGGATCGAGCCTATCCGTCCGCTGAAAGGCAGTGGGTCTTCGTAGCGCTCGCCGGCTATGTCCGCGTCAAGATGTTCGAACACTACGATCACGAGATCTACCGCGCTCTCGGATTTGTGAGCGGTCATCTGCTCAAGCACCTTGCCGCAGCCGGTTGCCGCCGTGAACATGTTGGCGGACTATGCCTGATGACACGCGGTGGCGATGCTGATGAAGTCCACGGCAGTCCACAGGGCCTTCGCTACGACGCCGAGCGCCAAGATCGAGCGCCCCGCGTGCCGGAAGTCCTGCGCACCCCCTCGGGAAAGATTCGAGCTCGCGCCCGCCCTGTTTCTCGAGGATCTGAAGCACGCCGAGGCGGATCTCGCGGCGCCCGCTCCCGACCTGGTGGTGATCGGACGCCGCGACCTGCGCTCGAACAACAGTTGGATGCACAACCTTCCGGTCCTGGCCAAGGGTCCGCGACGGTGTACGGCGCTGGTCCATCCCGCCGACGCCGCCCGCTGCGGCGTGACCGATGCCGGTCCCGCGCGCCTGATCGGCACCAGCGGGCATGCGATCACGGTGGAGGTGAAGGTCAGCGACGAGGTCATGCCGGGCGTGATCTCCCTGCCGCACGGCTGGGGCCACGACCTCCCCGGGATCCACCTGGAAGTCGCCGCCCGGCGGCCGGGAGTCAACCTCAACGCGCTGCTCGACGAGAACCTGCGCGATCCGCTCTCCGGCAACGCCGTCCTGAGCGGCGTGCCGGTGCGGTTGGAGCCGGAAAACGCCTGATCAGGAATGAATGTAGGTATCCGCCGGCAGAGCGGCGCTGGCGTGACTGAGGAAGACGTCGTAATGGGGCATCGGCGATCTACTTTGGGCTCGGGTCTATTTTAGTGGGCGCGACCACCCCTCCGCTGAAGGCAAAAGCCGGCTCGCGCGATCATCGTGCAAGCGCGCGCGATCATTCGTCAAGCGAACGCGATGGCTGCGCTCGCGAGCGCGGTGACTCACCACGCGAGTTGGATGGCTGCGTTCGCGGACGCGGTGACTGCGCACCTTGCACGGTCACTGCGCTTGCGAACGCGGTCACCCGTTTCGCCAGCGCAGTCATCCAACTCGCGAACGCAGTGGCTCTGCTCGCGAGCGGAGCCACTGCGCAGCCTGCGCGGTCAACGCGCTCGGTGAGGGGATGAAAGAGCTCGCGAGCTGAGCAACCGAGATCGGGAACGCAGTCATCGCGTTCGCCAGTTGAGTCACTGCGTTCGCAAATCCGGTGCCTGCGCACCCGGACGCGGTCCCAGAGCTCCCTCCCGCGAGGACGAAGCGCGCGAGCGCAGTCGCAAGAGAGAAGGAACCGCAGCTTGGTCAGTGCCGAGGTTCGTCTTCGATCCTGAAATCGGCTTTCAGTTGTTCCACCAGGCCATCGAGAGCCGGCTGCCAGGGTGCCATGAGCACGGTACTCATTGGCGAAGAATCTTCTCCATGGCCTTGCCCTTGGCAAGCTCATCGACGAGCTTGTCCAGTTGGCGAATCTTCTGCATCAGCGGATCCTCGATCTCCTCCACGCGGATACCGCAGACCACGCCTTTGATCCGTGAGCGGTTCGGATGCATGGCTGGAGCTTGCGCAAAGAAGGTCTCGAAGTCCGTCCTCTTCTCGAGCTGATGTTGCAGGCCGGCTTGGTCGTAGCCCGTGAGCCAGCAGATGACACGATCAACCTCTTCCTTCGGACGGCCCTTCCGCTCAGCCTTCTTCACATAGGCTGGGTACACGGCCGCAAATGGCATTGCAAAGATTCGATGTCCAGTCATCGTCTGGTCTCTTGACGTGCCTCGCGAGGCTGCGAAGTCTCGATTCATGAGGCCTCGATGAGATTCTACACGCACCTGGAGGCTCAGTTGGAGCATCTCCGGGAACGCGAGGCGTGGCATGCGCAGCAGGAGGCGCATCACGGGGAGCGGAGCCGGTTTGCGCTCAACCCGCTTCGAGCCGCCGGAGCCGGGCGAGATCGGACTGCCAGGACCGGCGCTCGCGGGCCTCCCGCTCGAACAGCTCTTCCGTCTTGCTCAGGATCAGGGTGTACGGCCGCCCCGAGCGCCGTGTTTCGTGGCGCACGGGGAGCTCGGAGGCATCGATCCGTTGATGAATGTGTCTCCGGCCCTGTTCGGCGAGCGGCCATTCGAGCTGCTGGCGGACAGGATCCGCGAGGAAGGCGCCCAGCCTGCTGCAGAGCTCGCAACGGCAGCCGTCTGGAAGGGCAATCGACCAGTCGCCCGCGCTCCGCGCCGGCCGGGCCAGCCGGGCCTCCAGCCTCCCGATGCAATGCCGCGTCAGGGCCGCAAGCGCAGACGCGGCCAATCTCCCGGGCTGCGCTTTCTCCTTCGCGGCCTCCCGCACCACCTGCACGAGGCAGGGGAGCAGCGGCTCGTTCTCGGCGGTGCACAGGGCTGCGACGACCTCGTCCCGGAAGTCGTCCGCCGCCACCACTCCGGCGCTCCCGAGAAGGCCGTGGAGCGGCGCGGAGAGCGCCGCCACCGCCTTGTCCCGCAGGCTCGGCTGCGCATGGCGCCGCGCCTCGCCGATCACCACCTGCAGCACTTCCCACCGGTCGCGCAGCAGCAGACGCGCGACGGCCGATCCCACGGCTTCGTCGGCGGCGCGCAGGGCTTTGCAGAGGCGCGGCAGCGCGGCGAGCCAGGAGAGCTGCTCCCGTTCGTCGAGCCTCGGGCCGCGATGGCGGTCGCCCGACCAGGTGGAGAGCAGTTGCCCCCACCAGCTCTCGCCGTAGCGGATGGTCAGGGCGACCAGCGGCGGCGCCTCCTCAGGGGTGAGCGCCTCGACCCGGAAGGGCTGGAGCAGCGACGCCGCCAGCTCCGGCGTCGCGAGGCCGTCCGCCACCCGGAGGGCGCTGCCGAGGAGGCCGCGGCCGTCCTCGCGGTATGCGACGCCCTCCCAGATCGGCAGCAGCGACGCCGCGAGCTCCCGGGCCTCGGGCGCCTCACCGGCCAGGATCCGCTGCGCGAGCGTCCGGAGCGCCCAGGCGGGCGAGGCTTCGGCCCGCACGGCGAACGCGCGCTCGCGCGGCCACAGCACGAGGGCCGCCCGCCGGTACCAGCGGTCCATGGTGTTGCCGTAGTTGCCCATGTACCCCTCGTACTCGGAGGCATAGGGCGCGAGGTCCGACGAGGGGGTCGAACAGCACACCTCGTCGTCGGATACCTGCGAGACGATCGGCAGGGCCTCTTCCCCTGCCGAGTCGACCCAGCGGGCCAGCGTGATCTCGCCCTCGATGAAGTCGCCGAGCTCGTAGGCGTCTGGATCGTCCGTCGCGGCGTCGTTCTCCGACCACTCATCGTCCTCGTCGCGCTCCCAGTGGCGGTTCCGGCCGCGCCAGGGCTCGTCCCAGCCCGGCTCCAGGCAGTCCCATGTCTCATGGATTTCGGCGAGCGCGAGCACCAGCTCACAGCCGCAGCGCTCCGCCGCTGCCCGGAGCGCCGCCGCCCGGGCGCCGTCGTTCCCCTTGAGGCGCTGCCAGGCAAGGCCGTGCGCGGTGTACTCGTGATCGAGGAGGTAGACCAGACGGTTCGGCGGCTGCGCCGGCTGGCCCTCGTCCCGATACCTCCGGGAGGAGCGTGGTGTCGCGAAATGATCGCGCAGGCACCGGACGAGGGCGTCGACCGTCGCGGGCTCGGCGGCAGCCGCTGTGATCGCGGTCTTGCCCCCCTCGAGGATCAGGTTGTAGGTCAAGGCGAGCCGGTAGCCCTCCTCGACCGGTTGGACCTCGTGCCGGCAGTCGGCATAGAAGGCGACGAAGGAGAGCTGCCGGCGGGAGCCACGGTCGACGACCTTCTCGCCCCGGTGCTCGACGACCAGGGCGCCGCCCTTGAACGAGGCCGGCAACGTCACGACAAGGGTGCCGACCATGGCGTCGGCCTTCTCCGAATCCTGGTGCGGCAGGAAGAACTGGCCCGGGCCATAGACCAGGAAGGAGTGGAGCTCGGCCTTGAGCCGGCAACCGTCGGCCAGCCCGAGATCGGCGCGCAACTCTTCGAGCACCGGCAGGAGCGTCCGGTTCCACCGCCGGCGGTCGATCTTCACCCGGCTCCTGGGAATCTCCCAGGTGTCCCGGACTCGCCGGTCGAGAAGCGTCTTCTCCCCCCGTCCATAGCGAGCGGGCCGGGCGAGCCGGCAGAGATTCTCCGCCTGAGCCCGCGAGACGGGAAGGCGGAGCCGTCCGAGCCCCTGCACCTCCAACTGCAGGTCATCGGCCGTCGCCGTCCGCCGGGCGGTGAAGCACCCGGGCGAGCCGACCGCGCCGAGGATCTCGCCGATCTGCTCGAGGTTGTCGATCATCACAGCACCTCTTCAGGAAACTCGCCACCCATTCTCGACTCCATGTAGATGTCCTGGCCTTGTTGGAAACATCTCTTGGTCTTCCCAGCAGGAGAAAAATGTCCGGCATCCGAACTATACGCCAACCGCCGCCTGCTGGAGGAGAGGGAAACCGGAGCAGCCGGGACGACCGCAGCCAGCCGCCGAAGACGCTTCCGAAGGCGGACGAGGAGAACGTGCGGGAGGCCCTCGCCAGGCGTCGGATCACGTGGTCTGACTAAAAGCTCGTATCCTCCACCGCCGCCAGCGCGCCCGCGGGATGGTCGTACCGCTTGCGGGCGCCCGTTACCGTGTCCGTCACGGTCACGCTGTAGGCGACGCTCGACAAGCCGCTGAGGAAGACCCAGAAGTGGCCGTTGCGCGACCGGCCGTCGAACACCTTGACCACGAGCTCAGGGAGCTGCGGGCTGAAGAACCAGAAGGCGCCGGTGTTCCGGACGAGCGGCAGGGCGACGGCGGGCGTGACGCCGGCGCCCGGCAGCGACCAGTCGACCCGCACCGCGAAACGCGACCTCGCGAGGCAGAGGGTGTCGGCCGCCGGGGCGCAGCCGGAAGTGGACGCCGACACGACGGGCGGGATGCTGGCCGGCAGCGAGAGGCTGGCGGCTCCGGCGCTCGCCGTGCCGGCAACGTCGAAGGCGTCCGTGTCGGCGAAGTTGGCGAAGCGCCCCCGCGGGTTGCGATAGGTGCGCTGGAGACCGGTCGCCATCTCGGTGACCGTGAGGGTGTAGGCGACGTCGGTCAGGACGGCGCCGAACAGCCAGAAATGATGGTTCGAGTCCCGGCCGTCGATCATCTTGAGGGTCAGCTCCACGTTCCGCGGCGACCAGAACCCAAAGCTGCCGCTGCCGTCGGTCAGCGCGGCGGCGTGCGCGTCGCCGGCGGTGCCGTCCGTGAGACTCCAGTGGACCCGCGCGGCGAAGCGTCCGCCAGCCAGGCAGAGGACGGCGTCGCTCGGCATGCAGAAGTTGGCCGGCAGCGACGAGACGTAGAGGTCGTCTAAGGTGGCGGCATAGAGGGTTCCGCCGCGAGTTGGGTCCAGGGCGAGCCGGTTGACGTACGAGGAGACGAGGCCCTGATTGGCAGCCGCCCAATGCGCTCCACCGTCCTGGGAGAGGTATACCCCGTCGCTGGTGCCGGCGTAGAGGGCCGTCCCCTGCGGGTCGGCCACGAAGTCGTTGATCTGGATGTCCGCCGGCAGGCCGCCGTCGATCGCGGTCCAGGTGGCGCCCTGGTCAGCGCTGCGGTAGAGCGTGTGCAGATCCGGGCCGGCAGGAACGAGCCAGGCATAGAGATCGTGGCTGGAGTCGGTCTGCAGACTGAAGGCCCACTGGTCCCCGGCGAAAGCGCCGAGGCTCTTGAAAGTCCAGGTCTGGCCCCCGTTCACGCTCCGCCAGAAGCCGCCGCGCCCACCGGCGAGGAGGACCCCGGGAGATGTCGGATCCGCGAACAGGGTCCCCGCGAAGGACGCGCTTTCCCCCCGGTCGAGGACCGTGGCCCAGCTCGTTCCGCCGTCAGCGCTGCGCAACACGACGTCCCTGTCGTTCAAGTGCCCGGCCAGGAAGAGCGTTCCAGCATGGAGCGGGTCCACCAGGATCCCGCTCTCTATCTCGAAGCCGGCGGGGAGGCTGTTGAGGGAGCGCCAGGTCTTGCCGCCGTCCACACTGTGGGCAGGCCAGGGAGCGCTGATGTAGAGCGAGCCCGCAGCGAACGGATCGATGGCGAGCCCCCCGACCTGGGAGAGCGGGCCGTTCTCATCGTATGGCGTCCAGCGCTCCCAGGTGGCGCCACCGTCCTGGGATCTTGCGATCTGCGTGTCGAGGAAATAGAAATCCAGGCCTGTGATTTCCGTCACTTCGTAGAGCGTCCTGGGAGTCCGCGGGTCGAACGCGACTTCGTACGCCCCCAGCGGCACGAAACCCGCGTTGGCGACCTGCCAGTGCTGGCCGCTGTCGACGCTCACCAGCAGCCCCACGTCATTGGCTCCGGCATAGACCCGGCCTGGGAGGGTGCGATCGAGCGCCAGCGGCTGGATCGCGGAGGAGCGTTCGGAGAGCTTCGTCCAGCTCGTCCCACCATCGGCGCTCCTCCAGACCTGGCCCAACGGCCGGGAAAGCGACCCCGACAACCCGGCCAGCAGGAGGGTCCTCGTTGCCGGGTCCAGAACCATGTCGCTGAAGGTGACGTGCGCGGGCAGGCCGGCCGTGGCGGGCTCCCAAGTCGCGCCATAGTCATGGCTGCGCATCGGACCCTGCTCATGCAGCCGGTAGACGACCCACGGAGCTCGTCCGTCGATCTGCAGCTTGAAGGCGAAATCCTGCAAGTCAACGGAGATCCAGCTCTTGCCGCCGTCGGTGCTGCGCAGGAAGGTCGGATAGGAGAGGATGTCGAAGACATAGTACCCCAGGGCGTAAATGCGATTGGGATCTACAGGGTCGACGTCCAGCTCGTAGAGGGCCTGGGTCGGCGGCGGCAGCGGCGGGAGCCGCTGCCAGGTCGCTCCTCGGTCGTCGCTGCGCAAGACGACCGGCTGGTTCTTCTTCTCGCTCGCCAGGTACAGCGTTGCCGGTGCCGAGGGGGCAATCGCGAAGGCGCCGACCGGCGTCGGATTGATCACCGTCCAGGTGGCGCCGCCGTCGATCGTCTTGGCCAAGCCGTTGGCGCCTTCCGCGTAGACGACGAGAGGATCCACCGGATCGGTCGCTGCGGCGTAGTAGGACTGCGGGTCCGCGAGAGCGGCCGGCACCCAGGACGCGCCGCCGTCGAGGGACCGCCAGAGGCCCAGGCCGCTAAAGCCCCATCCCGCCCAGACGATTCCCGCCCCCCCCGCCGCGGTCGCCAGGTTCGCGATCCCTCCGCCGCGAGAGCCGATCGCCGTCCAGCGCAGCGGCTGGGCCGCCAGCGGGACGGCCACGGCAACGAACAGCACGAGGAGGCCGGCAGGAACCCTCCGCCCGGCTCCTGCGAGGAGATCCAATCCGCGACGAAACCTCGTCATCGTCTCCCCTTTCTTTTATGACATACCGGTATTGTATAACAATCTGGCACGATCGAAGAAACCACGATCTGCGGCCCTGGAAATTGGTCCGAGCCCAGAATCTCGCCGATCACCTGCGAACTTCACCAAGAAAGAGAAATCCAGCTCCCCCTGCGTTGCACCGGGCACGCCCTGCGCTTCACCTGCCACGCCCGGCCTCCAACCTGCCATGCCCGATTTTCCACCTGCCATGCACCTGCCACGCCATTTGTTTTACCAGCCATGCCCGGCGTCTCATCTGCCACGCCCGGTCTCATACCTGCCACGCCATTTGTTCCACCTGCCACACCCGATTTTCCACCTGCCATGCCAGATGCTTCACCTGCCACGCCCGATTTTCTTCCTGCCATGCCCGATGTTCCGCCTGCCACACCAGATTTTCTTCCTGCCCTGGCAGATGTTCTACCTGCCATGGCAGATGTTCCGCCTGCCATGCCCGATTTTCAATCTGCCGCGCCCGATGTTCCATCTGCCATGCCAGATTTTCTACCTGCCACGCCCGGTCTAACGCCTGCCACGCCATTTTTTCCGCCTGCCATGTCCGATTCTCCGCCAGCCACGCCCGATGTTCCACCTGCCATGCCAGATGTTTTACCTGCCATGCCAGATGTTTTACCTGCCATGCCCGGTCTTCAACCTGCCACGCCATGTCCTCCACCTGCCACGTCTTGCGCTACGCCTGCCGCGCCCGGCAACACGCCGGGCAGGATCGGCGAGACACCGGGCGGGACCGGTGAAGCGTCAGGTGAGCCCGGCGAGGCTCGCGGCAGGGCCGATGAAGAGCTGGAAACGCAAAAAAAGGGGGCGTGCACTTGGCACGCCCCCCGGTGAGGGTTCCTACTTGCTGCTGGGCAGGGTGGTGGCGGGGAGAACGGGGGCTGGCGTTCCAGACTCGGGAGCCGGGGCCGCGGGCGGCACCACGGTCGCCTTGGAGCGAACGCGGAGGGGCTGAACGCCGAACTCAACCAGCTTGTCGTTGCCGTTCCCATAGTGCTGCTTGACGATGAACTTCAGCACGGTGGTCAGCTTGTCTCCCTGGTCGAACAAAACCTGAAGGCGCTGCGAGGTCAGCTGCTTGCTGGCCCGGAAGGCGGCCTGGTCGAGGAAGATCTGGTCCGTCTCGGCGATGACCTTGTCCAGGGTCGCCAAAATGATCGCCGTCTGCGGCAGGTCGGTGACGTTAGCGGCCACCGAGCCCGAGACCGTCCGCCAAATGTTGAGCCGCACCCCCTTCCGCGACGATCGCTGTCGGGTCTTCGGGGTCCCATCCTCGTTCTTCTTCTTACTAGCCATGGTCTTACTCCTTTCTTGAGCCCTTTCGGGGCTCGTACATTCGAAGCCTTCATGGCTTCGGAGGACCGTCAATTCTTCGAAAATCGTCCAGCAGCCTGCGCAGGCTGCGGTACTTGAAATCTCAGTAAACTTAAACAGCCATCAACTGCTTCTTGGTTTCGCTTGACAGGCGGAATCATTCTTCATCAGCCTTTAAATGTCAATAGGCAACCGGAAAGGAAATTTCTGGGAGGAAGAGCAGGCCTTGAAACGTCTCGGGGTTGGGGTTCTATGGGCAACCTGATGCCCAGGGACTCAGGTCACGCGCTCCGACGGCGGACGTTCCCCTAGCCCCGGGTGCCAACCCGGGGAAATCGAGACGGCAGGACGGCGGGAGGGCGATGGGAGAAGAGGGCCGGGGTGATGAGGGGCTCTTCTCCCGGTGAGGGAACCGCCAGAGGTGATGAAGGGGGCTACTTCTTCCCGTGCTCGTAGAAGCCCCGCCCGCTCTTGCGGCCCAGGCGGCCGGCGAGAACCATCTGCTTCAGCAGGGCGGGTGGCGCGTAGCGCTTCTCACGGTATTCCTCGAACATGATGTTGGCGATGTAGTAGGTGGTGTCGAGGCCCACGAAGTCGAGCAGGGTGAACGGTCCCATGGGATAGCCGCAGCCGAGCTGCATGCCCTTGTCGATGTCCTCGACGGTGCCCACTCCCTCCTCCAGGGCGCGGATGGCGTCCAGCAGGTAGGGCACCAGCAGCCGGTTGACGACGAAGCCCGAGTTGTCGCGGCAGGCGATGGGCTCCTTGCCCAGCGAGCGCGCGAACTCGAAGGCGCGGTCGAAGGTCTCGCCGGAGGTGAGGATGGTGCGCACCACCTCGACGAGCTTCATCACCGGCACCGGATTGAAGAAGTGCAGGCCCACGAACTTCTCCGGCCGCTTGGTGAACATGGCGAGCTGGGTGATGGTGAGCGACGAGGTGTTGCTGGCGAAGATCGCATCCTCCTTCACCGCCACGTCGAGCGCGCTGAACGTCTTGCGCTTCTCGTCGAGGTTCTCGACGATCGCTTCCACCACCAGGTCGCAATCCGCCAGGGCCGAGAGGTCGTCGACGGTGCCCGAAAGACGGGAGCTCGCCTGATCGCGCGCCGCGGCCTCCAGCTTCCCCTTCTCCACCGCCTTGTCCATCGAGCCGCGGATGCGCGCCAGCCCTCTTTCCAGCAACTCGCTGGTGACCTCGCGCACCACCGTGTCGTAGCCGGACCGGGCCGCCACCTCGGCGATCCCGGCGCCCATCAGGCCCGAGCCCAGGACTCCCACCTTCTTGATTTTCTTCATCGCACTCACGCAGGCCGTCACAGTCCCGGCCC
>DATIOS010000503.1:0-10533 GCA_035472915.1 Thermoanaerobaculia bacterium | reverse complement strand
CCATCCGGCTCTTGCCCGCCGGCTTGACCTCGTCGACCTGGACCGCGCCGGTGCCCGCGGCCGGGCCAAGCGGCTTGCCATCCTGGTGGGAGAAGAAAAGGCGCTGCGGATCGCGGTGGGAAACCGGCGGCTGCGGGGGCGCTTTACGCGGCTGGCGGAACGGCTCGCCGGACCCGCCGGCGAGCCGTCCTGAATCTCATCTCGATCGATTACCGCGGCGGCTCCTGCCACTCGGCGGGCGGCTCCGCTTCCGAGAGCGGCAGCGGCTCGGCGGGCCGCTCGTAGGGAGCCGGCGACACCGGAGCCGGAATTACCGGCACGGGCGCGCCCTGCCAATATCCCGGCTCGAGGCCGAAGCGGGCGAGGATGACGGCGCCGAAGCCGACGATCCAGGCCACCGCCTGGGTGAGGAATCCGAACAGCCCCACGATGATGGAGAAGAAGGCGAAGGGGCCGGGCAGCAGATCGAGCATGTGGCCGAAGATGGACCACACCTGAATCAGCAGCACGCCCACCAGCGCCGCCACGTAGGGGCTCCCGAAGTTGCGGCCGAAGCGGCTCTCCACCGCGCGTCCCAGGCGGTAGGCGACCGTTGCGTAGCCCAACAGGAGAAGCAGCCCGACGAAGATGAAGAAGAACGGGTAGAGCAGGAACAGGGCGCAGCCGATGATGGTGATGGCCAGCAGGATGGTCACCGCCACCACCAGGGGCCAGAAGAAGACGAACCCGGCCAGTCCCACCGCCGCCGACGGCCAGGGCCGGGCCACGAGCTGGCGGTCCGCCCGGTCCAGCGAGGCGCGGGCGACGAGCAGCACCAGGCAGACGAGGAGGCTGAGCACGACCGTGAACAGGACGCTGCTCACCACCTCGGAGACGCCGCCCCAGAACGGCCAGGGCTCCCAATCGTTGTGGCCCCAGCGGCCGAAGTGAACGTGGCGGCCGAAGCGCCCGCTGAACGGCATGAAGCTCACTTCGTTGGTCCTGCCCTGCACTCTCGCTCCCGTCTCGCGGTGGATGCCGCCGCCGACGCTGGTGACGTCGCCTTCCACCTCGGCGTGGGGGCCGAGATAGACGCTGCTGCCCACCGACACCACGTCACCCCCCACCTTGCCGTCGATACGGGCGGGGCCGCCGATGGCCGTGACGCCGTCCTCGACCTCTCCCTCGACGGTTGCCGAGCCGCCGACGGCCACCACTTCGTCCGCCAGCTCCTCTTTGTCCACCGTCACGCTGCCGCCGACGTTGACGCGGCTGCCGGACGCGCGCCGGTCGCCGCGGCGCGGGGAGGGCTTGGCCGCTTCCGGCGTCTCCGGCGTCGCGGGTTCCTCGGTCACCTCACTCTCGCCGTTGCCGGCTTCCGGCTCTGCCGCCGGGGTCGCCGGTGCGGCCGGCGAGGACGGCGGCGCCGGCGTGTTGCCGCCTGCTTCGAAGCCGAAGATCTGCCGCTGCTCGGTGGCGCTCAAGCCCTGCAGGCGCAGCACCAGATCGGCGTCGGCGCCCAGCCAGTCGTGCAGCGTACGGGCGGTCACCCGCTCGCCGTTGACCGCCACACCGTCGGCGGTCACCTCGATGGCGCTGATCCCCGCCCGGTGCTGGCGGGGCTTGAGCACGATGCCGTCGCGCACCGGCAGCACCTCGTAACGGCTTTCGAGGCCCTGGCGCAGGTTCGTCCTCTCCTCCGCCGAAGCGGGCGGGTTGGTCGCGGACTGCGGGGCGGCGGCGGAGGCGGAAAACATCACCCCGGACACGCCGAGGCTCAAGAAAACGACCGCGACGCGAAGCAATCTCCTGCCGGCGAATCGTTGTCCATCACATGGGGTCGACATAGGTCAAACTCCTCTCACCGAAGATCTGGTCGCGGAGAAAGCGGAAAGCGAGGGCCGAGACGAGTATGCAGGCCGCCAGAGCTGCCATCGCCTGAGGCGCCATCAGCAGATCGGAAAGGAACCGGCCCAGCGAGAAAAGCCACTCGCCCAGGCGGAGCACCAGGGCCAGACCACGGCTGGCACCCGCCACTGCGCGCACCCCGAGACCCACCACGTTGCTCAAGCTCACCAACCCGCCGAGGGCTTTCAGGACAGGCGGCAGCCAGATCGCGCCCAGACTGAGGGCGATCAGGCTGGCGGCCAGCACCAGCCGCAGGCCGAGCGAAGCGAACACGTCGCGCTTCACCGGCTGCAGACCGGCCCGGCTCAACACCTGATCGAACACCCGGTCGGCGAAGCCGGCGGCCGGGGCGAGCAGGGGCAGCGCCTCGAACATCTCGCGCAGAGCGGCGTCGGCGTCCTCGAAACGATCGGCCCGCTCGGCGGCGAGCCATCGATTCAGGGCGTCATGGATGTCTTGAGGATGGGGGCGCATTCCGTCATTTCTCCTTCTGAGCCGCCCTACGAGGCCGGCGCCTTTGCGGTTTCACTCGCGACCGCGCCTCCCGGCCCCCAGCCGAGGGACGTCATCACCTGGGCCAGCTCCTTGCGCGCCCGGTGGAGGTTCGTCTTCACCGTGCCGAGAGGTAGGCCGGTGACCTCGCAAATCTCCTGATACGAGGCGCCCTGAGCGTAGAACATGACGACCGCCACGCGGTACTCCGGCCGCAGGTGCGCCAGGGCCCGCTCCAGGGAACGCCCGAGATCCCGCCGCTCCGCCGCCGCGTGGGGACTCTCGCTGGCCGCGTCCGCCAGCACCGCGGACAGGTCGCCGTGGTCTTCGTCCTCCGACTCCAGCGGCACCGTCTCCGGCACTCCCCGGCGCAGATGGTCGATCGTCGTGTTGTGCGCGATCTTGAACAGCCAGCTGGAAAACTTCCACTGCGGATCGTAGGTGTCGAGCCGGCGGTAGGCCTTGAGGAAGACCTCCTGCGCCAGATCCTCGGCCGTCGCCGGGTTCTGGACCATGCGTTGAACCAGGCTGTAGACCGGCCGCTCGAACCGCACCACCAGCTCGCGGAAGGCATCCTGAGACCCCCGGAGGGTGCTGGCGACCAGCTCGGCGTCGGATTTCATGGGCGACGGATTACATAGGCAACCATTGGGGGCAGATACGGTGGCCGTACCGGCGAAGTTGCCCCGGCTTCGGCTAGACTGGGCGCCAAACGCTCACGAAGGGCCAACCGTCGTTGGAGGAACCCATGCGAATTCTATACTCCGCCCTCCTGTCCCTGCTCCTCACGGTACCCGCCGGCGCCGCCACGCTCGCCGGAGTCACCCTCCCCGACAAGGCCGAGGTGAAGGGTCAGAGCCTGGTGCTCAACGGCATCGCCCTGCGCACCAAGTTCTTCATCAAGGTCTACGTCGCCGGCCTCTACGTCGCCCAGAAGGAGAAGTCCGCGGCCAAGATCCTCGCGGCGGACAGCCCGCGGCGGCAGGTGTTGCACTTCCTCTACGGCGTCAGCAAGACGCAGATGTGCGACGCCTGGAACGACGGTCTGGCGGCCAACACCCCCAACGCTCCGGCCGAGGTGAAGAAGGAGTTCGCGGCGCTCTGCGGTTGGATGGAGGCGATCGAGAAGGGCAAGGAGCTGGTGCTGACCTACATCCCCGGGGAAGGCACCCAGGTCGAGGTCAACGGCAAGTTGAAGGGCACGCTCAACGGCAAGGCCGCGGCCGACGCCGTCCTCTCCACCTGGATCGGTCCCAAGCCTGATCCCGGCCAGGACTTCAAGAAGGCCCTCCTCGGCGACTGAGGACCGGCTGGCAAAGGCGCTAACTTTGCTCAGAGCGCCCCGCCCAAGACCCTCACCCCTGCCCCTCTCCCGCCCCCTCCCAACCCCCCTCACCGGGAGAGGGGTACCCCTGGGGCGTTCTGGCCTTGCTCCCTCTTCTCCCGGTTGGGGGGGAGGGCGATGGGAGAAGAGGGTTGGGGTGATGAGGGGTCCGGCTGTTCTCCCTCTTCTCCCGGTGTGGGGGGTTGGGAGGGGGCGGGAGAAGAGGGCCGGGGTGATGAGGGTCTTGGGGGAGGGGCCTTCTGAGACCGAGTCAGCCAAAAAAAGAAGGAGCGCTTTGCGCTCCTTTTTTGGGAGGGATGAGAGGAGGATTTGCCTCCCCGCACTGAGCACTCTAGCTCAGTCATACGCACTTGTCAATATGCATTCCTCCTCTTTCTTAGTGTTTCTCAACGCCAGACCAGCGCAGCCACGATCACCGCCGCCAGCAGCACCCGGTAGACCACGAAGACGGTCAGGCTCCGGCGGCGTAACCAGTTGAGGAGCCAGGCGATGACGCCGTAGCCCACGAGGCCGGAGACGACGACGCCGATGCCCATCATCGCCAGGTCGTGCCCGCTCACCGGAGCGCCGATCAGCTCCTTCGCCTCCTTGGCGGCCACCAGGATGCCGATGGGCACGCTCAGGAGGAAGGTGAAGGTGGCGGCCGCCGGCCGGGTGAGGCCGAGGAGCAGGGCGGCGGTGATGGTGATGCCCGAGCGCGAGGTGCCGGGCACCAGCGCCAGCGCCTGCGCGATGCCGATGATGAGCGCGTCGCGCCACCAGAGATCGCCGAGGACTCGCGTCTTGCGGCCCACGATGTCGGCGAGCAGCAGCAGCAGGCCGTAGGTGAAGGTGGTGCCGGCGATGAGCAGGGGGTTGCGCGCCTCGTGCTCGATCATGTGGTGGAAGGCGAGCCCGGCGAGACCGGCGGGAATGGTGCCCACGACGAGGTTCAGGGCCATGGTGCGGGGAACGAACTCGCCGTCCCGGGAGCGGGGGGCGCCGCTAAAGACGCCCGCGATCAGATCCCGCAGGTCGCGATGAAAGTAGGCCACGATGGCGAGCAGCGTCCCCGTATTGGTGGCGATGTCGAAGCCGAGCCCCTGGTCACGCCAGCCCAGGAACCAGGGGGCCAGGATCAGGTGGCCCGAAGAGCTGACGGGCAGGAACTCGGTGATTCCCTGGATGATCGACAGGACGACAGCCTGAATCGGCGTCACGGCGCGAAACCTCTGGGCATGGAAGAGTCTCCTTGGATGGGGCCCGGCCGCCGGGCCGGCCGATTCTACGACGGACGATAAGGCCCGGCACGTATACCGGCTATACTCCCCGAGCCGCATCCGCACCCGGGGGGCGGCCCAAATCCCATGGACACCATCCTCGTCACCGGCGGCGCCGGTTTCATCGGCTGCAACTTCGTGAGGCTCGCTCTCGCCGAGACCGAGGCTCGCCTCCTGATCCTCGACAAGCTCACCTATGCGGGCAGCCTGGAGAGCCTGGCCGGCGTGCTGGGCGATTCCCGCCTGCGATTCCTCCGCGGCGACATCGCCGAGCGGTCGACCGTGCAGCGGGTCTTCCTGGAGCACCGGCCGAGCGCCGTGGTCAACTTCGCGGCCGAAAGCCACGTCGACCGCTCGATCGACGACGCCTCCGACTTCGTGCGTACCAACGTCGTCGGCGCCTTCGAGCTGCTGGAGGGCGCCCGGCTCTTCCTCGCCGCCGCGCCGGCCGCCGAGCGGGAGCGCTTCCGCTTCCTCCACGTCTCGACCGACGAGGTCTATGGCAGCCTGGGGCTTGAAGATCCTCCTTTCACCGAGTCCACGCCCTATTCCCCAAACTCCCCTTACGCCGCCTCAAAGGCTGGGGCGGACCACTTGGTACGGGCGTATCACGAAACCCATAGACTGCCGGTACTGCTCACCAACTGCTCCAATAACTACGGGCCCTACCAGTTCCCCGAGAAGCTCATTCCGCTGATGATCCTCAACGCCCTCGAGGGCAAGCCCCTTCCCATCTACGGCGATGGCGGGAACATCCGCGACTGGATCTATGTGGATGACCATTGTCGCGGCATCCTGGAAGTGCTGCGGCGTGGGAAGCCGGGAGAAAAGTACAACCTGGGCGGAGGGAGTGAACAGACGAACCTTGAGGTCGTGGACGCTATCTGCGACATTCTGGACAAAGAGTGGCCGGCAACAAACTCGTATAGGGAACTGAAGACCTTCGTCGCCAATCGTCCTGGGCACGACCAACGCTACGCCATCGACGATGCCAAGATCCGCGCCGAGCTCGGCTGGGAGCCGCGCCACGATTTCGCCTCGGGCCTGCGCGCGACCGTGCTCTGGTATCTCGCCAACCGCTCCTGGTGCGAGGCCGTGCAGGCCGGAACCTACGGCCGCGAGCGCCTCGGCCTGGGAGCGAAAGCATGAAATTCGTACGGCTGGCAATCCCCGACGTCGTCCTCATCGAGCCCGAAACCTTCGAGGACAACCGCGGCTTCTTCTTCGAGGTCTATCGGCAGGACAAGTTCGAGGCCGCCGGCCTGCCCGGCTCCTTCGTCCAGGACAATCAGTCCCACTCCAAACACGGCGTCCTCCGCGGCCTTCACGCACAGCTCACGAAGCCCCAAGGCAAGCTGGTCCGCGCCCTTGCAGGGGAGATCTTCGACGTCGCGGTCGACATCCGGCCGGGCTCTCCCACCTTCGGCCGCTGGGTGAGCGCCGTCCTCTCCGGCAAGAACAACCGCCAGCTCTGGGTGCCGCCCGGCTTCGTCCACGGCTTTTGCGTCACCAGCGACTCAGCCGACGTGCAGTACAAGTGCACCGACCTCTACGCTCCCGGCGACGAGATCGGCGTGATTTGGAACGATCCGGAAATCGGCATCGAGTGGCCCGTGGATTCGCCCATCCTCAACGCGAAAGATGGTAAATGGCCGGCGCTGGCGGAGATTCTGCATCGGCTCCCGGACCATGGGAAAAAAGACTCCTGAGATTTCAACTCGCCATGGTTCCCTCTCCGCGCTCTCGGAGATAACGCCAGCCGCCATGCACGACGATCTGTTCACCCCGCGGGACCGCCAGCAGATGAGCGCGATGGGCCTGTCGCCCCGCGAAGCGGCCCGCCACGTGGCGCTGTTCCGCAATCCGCCGCCCTACACCCGTGTGTTGCGCCCCTGCCGTCCCGGCGACGGCATCCGCACGCTGCCGGAAACCGGGCAGCCGGCGCTCCTGGCGCGCTATGAAGCCGCGGCCCGCCGCGGCCGCATCGGCAAGCTCGTTCCCGCCTCCGGCGCCGCGACGCGGATGTTTCAGGGATTGTCGTCCTTCCTCACCAGCCAAACTGGCTCGCCGGCGCCAATTGAGGCTGCCAGCATGCCGAAAGAGGTTCACGACTTCTTTCACAACCTGACTCGATTCCCGTTCTATGAGGATCTCGCGGCGACTCTCGGAGCCCGCGGCATCGACCTCGACGACGCCGTGCGCCGGGGCGAATTCAGACGGGTCCTTGCCGCCCTGCTGGAGGACTCCGGACTTGGCTACGCCCAGCTTCCCAAGGGGCTCCTCTGCTTCCATCGCTACCCGCAGGGCGTCCGCACGGCGTTCGAGGAGCATCTCGTGGAAGCGGCGGCCCTCGCCCGCGACGAGAACGGCCTCTGTCTTCTGCACTTCACCGTCTCGCCGCAGCACGAGGAGAGCTTCGAGCGTCTCCTCGCCCGGGTACGCCCAGAGCTCGAGGAGCGCTTCGATTGCCGCTTCGAAGTTTCGTTCTCCTTCCAGCGGCCGGCAACCGACACCCTTGCCGTGGATCTGGAGAACCAGCCGTTCCGGCTGGCGGACGGCTCGCTGCTGTTCCGTCCCGGCGGTCACGGCTCCCTGATCGACAACCTGCACGACCTTGGCCGCGAAGGCTGGGACATCGTGCTGCTCAAGAACATCGACAACGTGTTGCCCGACGCGCGAAAGCCGCTCGCTCATCACTGGCGGCGGCTCCTCGTCGGCTGCTTGCTGGAGGTGCGGGAGCGCACCTTCGGCCATTTGGACCGTCTGGAGGCGCTGGACGGCGTGCAGGGTGAAGCGGCCGAGGCCGTGCTGCGGGAGGCCGGCGAGTTTCTCGCGTCGGAGCTTAGCCGTCCACTTCCCGCCGATTTTCACGCCGCGTCCCTGCGGGAAAGAAAGAGTTTCCTGATGGACTCGCTGGACCGGCCGCTGCGCGTCTGCGGCGTGGTGCGCAACCAGGGCGAGCCGGGAGGCGGCCCCTTCTGGGTGGAATCGCCCTCCGGCGGTATCTCTCCCCAGATCGTCGAGACCTCACAGATCGACCCCGGCTCGCCGGAGCAACAGGCCGTCCTCGAGGCCTCCAGCCACTTCAACCCGGCGGATCTCGCCTGCGGCCTGCGCGACCGCCACGGCCGGCCGTACGATCTGCAGCGCACCATCGATCCGGCGACCGTTTTCATCGCCGAGAAGTCGCACGAGGGTCGCCGATTGAAGGCCCTGGAGCGCCCGGGGCTCTGGAACGGCGCCATGGCGGGCTGGAACACCGTCTTCGTGGAGGTGCCCGACGCGACCTTCGCGCCGGTGAAGACGGTGCTCGATCTGTTGCGGCCCGAGCATCAAGTCTGACGCTCGGGCCGCGCGCGCCCTCCTATAGGCGCTAACCTTTCCTGCTCAGAGTTTCCCCCACCCAAGACCCTCATCACCCCGGCCCTCTTCTCCCGACCCCCTCACCCCCCTCACCGGGAGAAGAGGGAGAACAGCCAGACCGCCCCAGCCGGGTACCCCTCTCCCGGGGAGGGGGATGGGGTGGTCGGGAGAGGGGCAGGGGTGAGGGTCTTGGGTGGAGGCGCTCGCAGCCAAGTTAACGCCTACGCGCGCCCTCAGCCGTGCTTGACCGCGTACCAGGAGGCCGTCACGCCGGCCGGGGAGACGCCGCCGTTGCCGGAGGGGTGCGGAATCACCCGCACGATCGAGCCCACCATCGCCGTCTTCTGGTTGACGCCGTCCGGCCACTCGGGCACCAGGTAACCGACGTAGGCGTAGATCCACTCGGCGCCGGAGACCAGGCCCTTGCCCTGGAAGCGGACGGTCATGGGATTGCCGTAGCTGCGCGAGCCGTGGAGGTTGAGCTGCCAGCCCGAGCCGCCGATCGTCCCCTTGAGGATCTGGCTTGGCGCCTCGACGATATCGATCGTTCCCGAACCGAACAGAAGGTCGTTCGGCTGGGTCGCGAGGTTCACGTCGTTGAGCCAACTGCGGTACGTCCACTTGCCGACGAAAACGTTGGCATCGCTCATCGCTCTATCCTCCCTTAGAATGGTCCTTCGTACTGTATCAGGTCTTGCCGCCGGAGCTGATCCGCACCCGCGATCGGATATGCTGCCGCCACTTGAGCGCATCGAAACAGGAAGTGGCTCCTCCGCCGCCCGTCGACCTCGTGACCTATTACACCGAGGCGGGCATGGATTACCGTGCCTGGAGCCGCAACTTCAACATGCATTTCGGTTTCTACCGGTGGGGTATGAACCCGCTGGCGCTCGAAAGCATGCTGGAGGAGATGAGCCGTCAGGTCTTCCGCCGGCTCGCCCTCACCGAGGGCATGAAAGTCTTGGATCTCGGCTGCGGCCTGGGGGCGCCGACGCGGGCGCTGATCAAGCAACACGACGTCGCCACGACGGCGGTGACGTTGGTGGAATGGCAGCTCGCGATGGCACAGAAGCTCAGCGACGGAATTGCGGCCCGCGGCAGCGTCGATTGGATTCTCGGCGATTTCACGGCCCTGGACCTGCCAACCGGCGCCTATCAAGCGGCGTTTTCCATTGAAGCCTCCTGCCACGCCGAGGGAGCGGACAAGGATCCGTTCGTGAAGGAGTGCGCGCGGCTGCTCGCGCCGGGAGCGAAGCTGGTGGTTGCCGACGGCTTCATGAAGACGAGCGGCGAGCTGCCGCGCTGGTACGGCAGGCTGCTCGGGTACATGACGCGCAACTGGGCGGTGGAGCGCTTCGCCGACCTCGCCGCTTTCCGCGCCAGCCTGGAGCGCCACGGCCTCACCGTGCTGAGCGCCGAGGACATTTCCTGGAGCATCTCGCCGAGCGTCCTTCACGTGCCGCGAGTGACGATCAAGTTTCTCGCCGGCGAGTTGCTGCTTCGCCGCAAGAAGCTCAACAGCGTACGCTGGGGTCACATCCTCGCCTGCATCATCGCGCCTTTTATCGGCTTGGGCCGGCCTTACTTCGGCTACTACCTGGTCACGGCCCAGAAACGCTGAGGTCGAGAGTCCCCGGAAGAGGATACTCCGCGTCCTCTCAACAGGTCAGCTCAACCCTCCGCGCCGGCTTGCTCCCTTGGATTCCCGGCGGGCACCTCTCTTGCTATCTCACGAAACCGGTCCTGAGTCGTACTTCAAGGAGCGAAGGAGGAGGTATGAAGGTCTCCATTCCGTGGATCGTCCTGGTGGTGGGGCTGAGCCTCGCTTTTCCATTGACCGCCCAGAAACCGAAAAACGACATCCCGATCATCGGCGCGACGATCGACGTGCGCGTGGTCAACGTCGAGGCCGTGGTCACCGCCGCATCGGGCCAGCGGGTCCCTGGATTGTCGGCGGCGGACTTCCGGCTGCTCGTGGACGGCAAAGAGGTGCCCGTCGAGTACTTCGCCGAAATCGCGGATGGAAAGTCTTTGCAAGCGGACAAAGCTCCGGTCGCCGCGGGTGAAGAGGTGGGACGGAACTATCTGATCTATATCGACGATTCATTTTCGCTCGCCAACCGGCGCAATGACGTTTTGGAAAAGCTGGAGCGCGATCTCAAGCTGCTTGGACCCGCCGATCGCATG
>DATIOS010000502.1:0-2347 GCA_035472915.1 Thermoanaerobaculia bacterium | reverse complement strand
GAAGGACCGGATAGTGCGGCGATAACCTTTCGCAGGCTTGCCAGCGCCCGCACCTCGTGGCCTGCCTCCGCGAGGCGGCGAGCCAGTACGCGGCCGATGTAGCCGGTGCCGCCGGTGAGGAAAATTCGCATTCAGGTCAATCCAGAAAAATGGAGAAATGGGAATCCGCCATAAGCCACCTCTGTTGTAGGCAATGGGACGGGCTTCGGGAGTTGAACCCGTTCCGGAGTCTCAACACTCCGCAATCTCCTTCAGCTCCCTCTCCTCCCCCCGCACGGCTCCCTCCCCGTTGCGGGGCTTTTTTTGTATTGGAGATCAAATCCGGTAAGCTGGTTGGGATCATGAGAGCAATCGAGACAGATGTCATCGTCACCCCGGACGGCAGGATCAGGATTGACCTGAAGCTGCCCACGGACATGCAACCTGGCCGGCATCGGGCCGTGGTCGTGCTCGACGAGTGGCCTGCGACAGCCGCTCACCAGGTCCAGCGCTCTCTGGCCGATTTTCCGGTTCACGACCTCGGTCCTTGGCCCGAAAAGCTGTCTCTGAGGCGGGCCGATCTCTACGGAGAGGACGAGAGGTAGAACTCCGCAGATGCTCAAAGTTGATCTCCATCGTCCAAGGGGATCACCTTAATCAACTCGCGGAAGCGGACGAAATCGCCGACATTGTGAGTCAGCAGAGTGGGGATTTCGCCTGCCAGCATCGTCGCAACCAAATTGGCGTCATGGATCTGCTTGCCGCCAACCTCCACTTCTTCGATCAGCTCCAGAAGCTTCTCGGTGACGGCGTGCCCTTCTTCCACCAGCCGAAAATGGCTCAGGAAGTAGCGGATATCGCTGACCAACTCGCGAGCTGGCCGGGGCTTGGCGAAGGTTTGAGGCCGGCTCATCGCAGCCAGGTACTCCCGCAGAACTTGCCGACTCACCCAAAGCTCCTGCCCCGACTCGGCGCGCCTTCGGAGCTCTTCTGAGGCTCGCTTGTGTAGCGGGGCTCCTGATGACGCAGCGTAAACCAGGACGTTCGTATCGATAAAACACGCTCCGGTGACGACTTCTTCGGCCTCGACCTCTTCGGCACTGGAATCGAGGGCCTCGATTTCCGCGGGCAGCATCATTTACCCACGAAGAAGCTGCCGCAGCACATAGTGCAGGATGCCGCCGTGGCGGTAATACTGCACCTCCTGCGGCGTGTCGAGGCGTAACCGTGCCTTGAATTCCCGAACCGAACCGTCCTCCCTCCTTGCCCGCACGGTGACGTCCTGGCCGGAGGCGTTGCCGCTCTCGACGACCGCGGCGAGCCCCAAGACGTCGATCACCTCGTGACCGGTCAGGCCGAGGCTGTCGGCGGTGTTGCCGCCTACGAATTCCAGGGGCGCGATGCCCATTCCCACCAGGTTGCTGCGGTGGATGCGCTCGAAGCTCTCGGCGATGACGGCGCGCACGCCCTGGAGCAGCGGCCCCTTGGCCGCCCAGTCGCGCGAGGAGCCGGTGCCGTACTCCTTGCCGGCCAGCACCACGGTGGGAATTCCTTCGCGCTGATACTTCTCGGCCGCGTCGAAGATCGACAGCGGCTCGCCGGCCGGCAGATGGAGGGTGAAGCCGCCTTCGATCTCGGGGACCATCTTGTTGCGGATGCGGATGTTGGCGAAGGTGCCCCGCACCATCACCTCGTGATTGCCGCGGCGGGCGCCGTAGGAGTTGAAGTCCTTGGGCGCCACGCCGTGCTCGGTCAGGTAGCGGCCCGCCGGGCTCGCCACCTTGATGGAGCCGGCCGGCGAGATGTGGTCGGTGGTGATCGAGTCGCCGAAGATGCACAGCACGCGAGCGCTGTGGATGTCCTGTACGGGCCGCGGCTCGGCCGGCATGTCCACGAAGTACGGCGGCTGGCGGACGTAGGTGGAGGCCGGTTCCCAGGCGTAGGTGTCGCCCTCGGGAACGGGGAGGCCACGCCAGGTCTCGTCGCCGGTGAAGACATCGGCGTACTCCTTGCGGAACATTTCCGAGTGCAGGGAACGCAGGATGGTGTCCTCCACCTCTTTGCGGCTCGGCCAAAGGTCTTTCAGGTAGACGGGCTGGCCGTCACGCCCCGTGCCCAGGGGCTCCGAACGCAGGTCGACGTCGATGCGGCCGGCCAGGGCGTAGGCCACCACGAGGGGCGGCGAGGCCAGGTAGTTGGCCCGCACGTCGGCGTTGATGCGCCCCTCGAAGTTGCGGTTGCCGGAGAGGACGGCGACAGCGACGAGATCCCGCTCTTCAATGGTCTTCGAGATGGCCGCGGGCAAGGGTCCGCTATTGCCGATGCAGGTGGTGCAGCCGTAGCCCACGAGGTTGAAGCCGAGCTGGTC
>DATIOS010000501.1:0-3711 GCA_035472915.1 Thermoanaerobaculia bacterium | reverse complement strand
TCTGAACGACCTGGAGGCGATCGGCGTTCTGCGGCGCTGACCGCACGAAGGAGTCTCCATGCTGCGCGAGAAGCTCATTGAGCATCACTCCACTACCGCGCGTCACGAGTTCCGCTGGCGCAGCCGCGAGATCTCCCGTCTGGAGGGCTTGAGCGATGCCGTCTTCGGCTTCGCCGTGACGCTCCTGATCGTGGCCCTGGAGGTCCCCCGCACCTCGGGCGAGCTGCTGGAGGCCATGCGCGGCTTCGTCTCCTTCGCATTGACCTTCTCCATCCTGTACCTGCTCTGGTACCGGCAGTTCACGTTTTTCCGGCGCTACGGCCTGGAGGACCGCACGACGGCCATCCTCAATGGCGCGCTGTTGTTCGTCGTGCTGTTCTTCGTCTTTCCGCTCAAGTTCGTCCTGGGTTGGGCCGTCAACCGCCTGATGGGGGGCGGCAAGACGATCCGGCTCCCGAACGGCACGGTGGAGAAGGTGATCCTACCGGAGCACGTGACGCCGATGTTGACCGTTTACGGCCTGGGGATCGCGGCGGTGTTCGCCATCTTCGCGCTCCTCCATCTGCACGCCTATCACTGGCGGAAGGAGCTGCGGCTGACCGAGCTCGAGCGGCTCGACACGCTGCAGGACCTCCAGTCCTACGTCGCCAGCGCCGGGATCGGCCTGCTGACCGTCGTCTACTCCAACGTCGTCGGCCTGTTCGACAAGACTCCCTACGAGCTTCAGGCTACCCTCGCCGTGAGCGCCGTCTTCTTCCTCGCCATGATGGCCATCCTGAAGCGGCGGATGAAACGCAAGCGCCAGCGGCAACAGCTCGTTGACCGGCTGATCGCCGAGGGCGCGTTGCCGCAGGGCGATCCGGAAGCCTGAGCGCTCAGAGCTTGACGGGCGGCGGCCCGGTCATCCCGGCGTCCAGGCGGGCGTCCGCCAGCACCGGTCCGTACTCCCGATCCAGCAGTGGATTCGCCTTGAGCGCCGCCTGCAGCGAGGCCACGGCCTGGCGCGAGCCTTCCCGCCGCCGGTCAGCGTTCGCTTCCAGCCGGGCGATGCGATAGAGGAGGAGGCCGCGCAGTGCAAGGTACCGCCCTTCGCCGGAGTTGATGGCGAGGGCCCGGCCTACCCGCTCCAGCCCTTCCCGCAGACTCGGCGCCGCCCGGTGGGTGTCCGCCGCGGCCTCGGCCTCGAAGCGAGCCACCTGGGCCTGGGCGAAGAGGACGTCCGGATTCTTGGCATCGACTTTTTCGGCTCGCTGGAGGTCCGTGGCGGCCTGGCCGAGGGCGGACATCGCAGACGTCGGACTTGCCTTTTGCTTCAGGCTCCAGCGGGCGGTGACGAGACAGACCCGGGCCTGCTCCAGGAAGGCATCGGCATCGTCGGCGTTGAGGCGGAGATACTCGGCGAGCGCGGTGTCAGCCGCGGCCAAGGCGGCTCCGGGGTCCTGGCCCTGGTCCACGAATCCCTCGGCCAGGCTGCGGTAGGTATAGCCGAGGTTGAAGCGGGCCAGTCCATAGTCGGGCTTGATGGCGAGGGCGCGCTCGTAGCTGCGGGCGGCATCGCCGAGGGCTTGGCGGGGATCGTTGCCGCGAGTCAGGAGATATTCGCCCAAGGTGAGTTGGACGTTGCCCAGGTTGTTGTGAGCCGGAGCATATTTCGGATTCAGGCGCACCGCTTGCTCAAACGCAACCATGGCCTTCCCCACGGATCCGCTGGGATCGGCTCCCTGCGCCACCTGGACCTCGGCCAAGGCCTTCCAGGCGTTCCCCAGATTGGTATAGGCCAGCAGGAATCCGGGATCGAGGGAGATCGCCTGCTGGTAGCAGGCGGCAGCCTTTTCGAGCGCTTGCCGCGGATCGACGCCGCGCCGCTGCTCATCGTGCACTTGGACGAGGTATGCCGTCCCGAGCCCGAGATGGGACGAGGCCAGCCGGGGTTGAATCTCCACGGCGCGGCGTGCGGCGGCGATGCCCTTCTGGATCTCGGCCGCCGGGTCGGCGCCCCGCCCGAGCTGCCACTGGGCCAGCAGACGATGCGAGAAGGTGAGTTTGTTGTAGGGGCGGACATCGCGCGCGTCCAAGGAGGCGGCGTGCTCCGCAAGGCTTATCGCGGCGGTCAGGACGGTCTGCGGATCGCTCCCGCGCTTGAGCTTCTGCTCCCCCAGTCGCGTGAACAGTGTCGCTTTGACGATCAGCGCGTCAGCCAACTCCGGGTCGACCGTCAGCGCCAGGTCACAGGCCGCGACCGCCTGGGTCACCTGGGCTTCGGGCACGTCCTGGGACGCCATCCGGGTAAGGATCGAGCGGACCTGGCGGTCACAATCGCCGGCGTAGAGGCCTGGCTCGCTGGGAGCCTGCTGGATGAGCTTGCCGTAGGACTGCCCGGCGAGGTCGAAGAATCGTAGCGCCTCGTCGTAGCGGCCTGCGTTGGTGGCATCGTTTCCCTGGGTCAGGTTGATGGTCGCCTCCAGCTCCCCGGCCTCATAGAACGAGGTCTTCTGAAGGTAGGCCCGGTGCGCCAGGGCGGCGGCTTCCGGGTACCGTCGATCGAAGTAGGCCACGAGTGCCAGCGAGTAGGGCGAGCTTTGGGAGTCCTTGGCCGTCTCCGCCAGGTAGGAGAGGGCCGGCAGCCGGTAGTTGCGGTCGATTTCGTCGCCGCTCGTCTGAAGGTTCGCCTCGGCGAGGGTTCTCTCATAGGACGCGGCCAGCGCACGCCCCAGGGAGATCGCGATCGTGGGGCTGTGCTCGCCAGCCTGCCAGGCCCGTTCGAGGTACGTCCGGGCGGTCTCATACTGATGAAGCGCCAGGTAGCCCTGCCCGATGGCGAGATTGCCGGGCCCCTGCGCGATCTCGCCGAGCCGCCTCATTTCTCCCGCGATGGCGTCCATCTCCTGGCGCAGCCGGCGCTTGTGCGGCGAAATGTCGTGGCGGGGGAGGAACGCCTCGTACATCATGCTGCTTTCGAGCTCGCCGAGGCGCTGTCCGAAGCGCTGGGCGAGCTCGGCCCGTTCGCGCGCATTCCACTGCTGCCGCGCGCTGAAAGCACCCAGGGCCACCAGGGCGAGAACCGCGGCCGCCGATACCACCGCCAGGGCCCTGTGCTTGCGCAGACGCTTTCTGGCCCGGTAGCCCCAGCCAGCCGGGCGGGCCAGAATGGTATCGCCCTCCAGGAAGCGGTCGAGATCCTCGGCGAGATCGCGGGCGGAGTCGTACCGCCGGACCGGGTCTTTTTCGAGGCATTTGGCGACGAGGGTTTCCAGGTCTTCGGGGATGGCGGGATCGTATTGGCGCAGGGGCTTGGCGTCCTCCTGGACGAGCTGGACGAGGATGCGGGCCAGATTGGAACCCTTGAAGGGCGGAAAGCCGACCAACAGCTCGTAGAGCACGACGCCCAGGCTGTAGACGTCCGTCCGCCGGTCGAGCGGCTTGCCCTGGGCCTGCTCGGGAGAGATATAGGCCGGAGTGCCGCTGATCATCCCGGTGCGGGAGAGGGCGGTCTCGTCCTGCTCCTGGGCAAGACCGAAGTCCACGACGAAAGGGTGGAGCTCGCCGGACTCGTCCCGCGCCAGCAGGATGTTGCCCGGTTTGAGGTCGCGGTGGATGAGGCCGTTGCGGTGGGCGGCGTGGACGGCCCGCGCCACGTCGCGGATGAGCCGTACCTTGGTCTCGACCGTCAGCTCCTCGCACAGCTCGCCGAGGCTCCGGCCGTCGATGAAC
>DATIOS010000500.1:0-16344 GCA_035472915.1 Thermoanaerobaculia bacterium | reverse complement strand
AGGTGGCGGAAGCGAAGAGGAAGCCGGGTGTCTCCTTCTCCACCACGACCGCGGAGTGCGCGGGATCGATCTTCTCGCCGGGGATCACGATTCGGTTCGACTTTCCCGTGTAGCGATCCGGCTCGAAGGTGAAGGTGGTCGATTGCCCTCCGGTTCGCACGGTCGCCGACTCCTTCACGCCGAGCGTTCCTTCCTTCTGGAGATAGTGGACTATGGCGTAGAGGACCTCGGCCGTGGCCCGTGTGGATTTCCAATGATTCAGTTGCTTGTTCAGGAAGAGCCACTGCACGAGGCCATGCCGGCGAGGATCGTCCGGCCGCAGCTCCATGAGAGCACGCAGGGCAAAAGCGTGGGACTCGACGGTGTCGTTGGACCAGAGCCAGGAGCGCGCTTCCGGCTGCCAGAAGGTGCCCTCGTTCGGGGTCGTCTTCGCCCGGTCCAGGACGCTGTCGAAGACGAGACGGGCGTCGGCCGGCCGGCCCATGCGCTTGAGAGTGAGAGCGAGCAGGCTCCGCAAATACGGGGAGAGCTCCCTCCAGTTCTGGAAACTGGTGTCCAGGATCTGCCGGCGCTCCGGCTCGGTCAAGGCGGTGCCCATCCACGACGGGTCGGGATAGGCTGTTGCCGTGTGGTTGAGGAACACGGGCAGAGCCAGGCAGCAGCTTTCCGCCGGGCGGCCTCCATACTCCTCCCGGTAGTTCGCCGCCAGGTAGGACCAGCTCTTCTGGATGACGTCCCGAGGGACCTCGGCGCCGAGCTCCGCCGCCCGGGCGAGGCCTTCGAGCACGTAGACGGTCATGTACGGCGAGGCCGGCCCTCCGGGCCACCAAGGGAAGGCGCCGTTCGCAAGCTGGGTCCGGGTGAGCTTCGCGAGCGAATCGTCGCGCTGAGCGCGGGCAATCCGTGGATCGAGGATCTTGAGAAGATCTTTCCCGTCACCGCCCTGTGCAGTTTCCAGGAAGGGCGTCTCCTCCAGAGCCAGCTTGCGGTTGGGATCCGTGGCGTCCCACGTTTCGAGCGGCGTCTCCCGCTCAGCGAAATCCGCGGCCAAACGGGCCACGGCGGGATACTGATCGAAAAGGCTCGTCACCATTCCCGTCGAGACAAAGCGGTTAAGGGTCTGCTCGGTGCATTCGTAAGGATAATTGACCAGGTATGGCAGAGCCGCGAGCAAGCCCTGGAAGAGCTGGCCGTCGACGGTGACGACCATCTGCTCGTCGAGCCGCGTGCGATCGTCGTTGCGCTCCAGGTCCGCGAAATGCAGCTCTCGGCGGTCCGCGTCATGTAGGGCGGCGAAGCGGGATTGGGCGAGGTGTACCCGCGACGGCAGCACGGGCAGCGGCCGCAGCTCGCCATCGCTTTCGTCGCCCGCCACGGCCGTGACCTTGAATGCCACGAGCCCCATCCGCCGGGGCGCGACAAGAGGAAAGGTGACGTTCGTGCCACCGCCGGCCGACGCCGTGAAGGGGAGGCGGGCGGCGCTGGCCGTGATCCCAAAGTCCGCCAACAGACTCTTGCCCGTCTCCGGATCGGTGATGTCCATCGCCACCTCTCCCTGCATCGCCGCTTTGCCGCCGTTGGTGACGACGACCTTGAGCCGCGCCTGATCGCCGTCTCGAAGGAAACGTGGCAGGTAGGGCCGGACGAGGAGGTCGCGGACGGTGTGGACCTCCTTCTTTACCGTACCCGCTCGCAGGTCGCGAGTCACCGCCTGGACGAAGACGTTCCAAGCCGTGACCGAGTCGGGCACCGTGAATTCGATCGTGGCCGTGCCGTCCGGACCAGTGAGCAAGTGTGGCTGCCAGAAGGCGGTCTCCGCGAAGTTGCTGCGTGGCGGCGCACCGGGAGCTAGCGCGCCAGCGAGTCCGCTGAGGGCGGCCCAGGGATCGCGCGCGGTGGGGCCGCTCACCGTCATGGTATCGGCAATCGTCACTCCTGCGGAGATCCGCCGCTCGTCGAGCTCCGGGCCCTGCGTGGTCACCATGACCGTCTGCGCGACCTTGCCGCCGACCTCGGTCATCGGCCCGGTGCGAACCCATTCCCGGCTGAGGTCGTAGAGCAGCCGGTCGCCCCTCAGCTCCTGAGGCGTGGAGCCGGTCTCACTCTTCACCGAATAGATCCTTCTCCCGACTCCCAGGACCGAACGGAGAATCGGAATTTCGGTGCGGTCAGGGTAGAGGCGGAGCGGGTCGGGAGGTTCCCGGCGAGCGAAGAGATCGAGGCTTCGGTCGGTCATCTTCGCCAGCACTTCAGCGGCGGCTCCTTCAGGGGCCTTGGAGGTCTCTCCGGCAGGCGGACGGACCGTGATCTTCCACGTTTCCCGCGCGCCGGGACGAAGGCGGTCCCGGAAAGTGGCGAAGCCGACCCGCAGCTCACGGTCCCACGGCACCCGGACTGCCGCGGTGAGATCGCAGAGCTGGTGGTCGCGCAACTGCAGAAGCCTGAAGCCGAGGCCGCCGCGGTCCGCCACGCCGATGGGGATGTCGATCAAATCCGGAGATTCGCCGCCGCGCAGCTTTCGCCGTTCGATGCGCTCGCCGCCGCGCCAAATCTCGAAGTAGAAAGCCTGACCGGGGAAGCCCGAGTGGACCAGCAATCGGGCGGTACCGCCCACGTGCACCGTAGCGCTCTCCACCTTGAGCACGGCGGGCAGGGCGAGAGGCGTCCGCGCCCCGGCGACGATCAGCTCCTGCTGCGCCTCGGCCCGCACGCCTTGGTCGTCCAGGGTCTCCCAACGCACCCGGTAGGCGCCCGGGCGAAGCGGCGGGAGCTTCACCTCAGCCTCGCCGGCTATTCCGTGATGCATGAGGCCACCCGCCAGCCGGCGCCCATCGGACCAGGCGTGCAGGGAAAGCTCCGGCGTTGGAAAAGCGTTCCAACGCGGGCTGAGGGCGTCGCCCGGTGTGTGGAAGCCGGGAGCCGCGGCCACGAGCTCAGGCGCCGGCTCATCGCCGGGGAGGAGAGCCGCCGCGGGCTGGCGCAGCTCGAAGAGCGACCAGGAGCCGGCTCCGGGCTGCGGCACTCCGTTGAGGTCCCGCCGGGTGACGGTGAGGACGGCCGAACGGCCGGCGAGCAGGAAGCCGCGGTCGCTCGCGATCGATCCTTCGACCGAGGTATGTCCGATTCGGAAGGAGCGCCTGGCTTCGCGCGTCTCCCCTCCATCGTCCGTCACCTCGGCGGAGAGGCTGTATTCGTACCTCATCTCGCCCCTGTCCCGCGCTTGCGGCTGCGGCGTGAAAGCGATCCCGAACTTGCCGTCCGCACCCAAAACCGAAGTTCCCGCCGTCACGGTGCGGGAGGAATAGCTCCCGGTCCAGAGCCGCCACCAGGGGAGGGATGGCGTACGGACGATCTGCCAATGCACCACGCCGCCGGTCACTGGGGCGCCGAAGTAGTACACCGCCTGGCCGGTGAGCTTCGCCGGCTCGCCCAGCCGCATCGGCGTGGCCGGATCGTCCAGAACAACCTCAAAGGTCGGCCGCTTGTACTCCTCCACCTTCAAATACGCTGTGCCCATCTCGCTGCTTGCGGTTTGGGAGGCCATAGCCGTCTGCAGAGTCCACATTCCCAGCAAACGGCCGGGGGGGATCTGGAACTCGCCCGAGGCGGTGCCGATCTCATTGGTGGTAACGGTCCGCGACGTCACCTCCTGGCGGTTCGCATCCTGCAGCTTCACCGTCACCGGCCGCCCGGCGAGGGCCCGGAATCGCCCCTCCCTGCGCGATCCCTCGTAGGCCAGCACTTTCCAGAGGATCGTCTGCTGCGGCCGGTAGACGGCACGATCCGTGTAGAGCAGGGTCGAAGCTCCGTCCACCCGGCCTGCGCCTTGATGATACGTTTCCAGCCGCGCCGGCCCGCCCGGTGAATCTCCAAGCACATAGAAACTCTGGTTTGGCGCCAGCAAAAAACGGTGGGTGCCGTCGGCCTGTGTCGATCCGGCTGCGAGAGAAACCTTTTTTTCGTCATAGAGACCCAACTCTGCGCCGGCCACAGGCTCGCCTGTCGCTCCCGAGAGCGCCGTCACCTCGGCTTCCCCGCCGCCTGTGTCCTGGCTCATCAGCACCAAGTCGCTCAGCACGATGCGGACGGCGGCGAGGTTGCTTCGATCGCGGGAGAAGTCCTCCCGGGATGAGGCAACGATGAAGTAGGCGCCCGGACGATCGATCGGCGGCACGATCCAGGTAGTGTGCACGTCGAAGCCGGGGGTGGCTGGCAGCACGCTGCGCCAGGCTGCCACCGGATGGCCGTCACCAATGAGGGCCGGCAGCGTTTGCGGCCACCTGTAGTCTTCCGCCTGCAAGTCGGCGGAATAGGCACGGAAATAGACGGCGGAAAGGTTTTTGTGGCGGAGCTGGAGAGACCGGCGGCCGAGCCCGTCGCTCGCCATGTTCACGAGATCCAAGCCGGGCTGCTCGATGTCTTCGGCAATGGACCGGCAGCGCTCGGCCCCCGGCGATCCGGGCCAGGCGTCGCGGCCGGCAATGGCGGCGGCATGAGCCTGGGCCCGGTGGCCGGGCTCGTTCACCGCGATCAGCATCTGCGCCAGGGAGGCCATGCCCATCGACCACCAGGGGACGTCTCGCAGAGTGGCGAGCTGCGTTTCGAGATCGCGGCGGATGAGCCGCCGGTCGTCGCTGTCCGCGAAGGCATCGTAGAGCCCGCTCAGCCGAGTGAGCCGGGCCTCCAGCGCCGCCTCCCGTCGGCCCGCCGCGAGGTGCCACGCCTCCAGGTCTGCAAGCACGGCCACCATCTCCTGAAGCGGATGAAGGGCCGGTCCGCCCAAGGGCTTTGCCTCGCCGCGGATCAGGGAGGGAAGGTCGAGGCTCTCGACTTCGTTGGTGCTCTCCTGCGACCAGAGAGTCCTGTCGTTCAGCAGCTCGGCGAAGAGATACGAAAAGGCGTCGCGCACCGTGCCGCGAATCGCCGCGGGGTAGTTGTTGGGCGTCAGATAGAGCTGAAGACTGGAGACGGGGACGTCGCCGACATCCTGACGTCGGCTCCACGCGTCGCGGCAGGCGGCGAGGAGGGACTCCGCGATCTGCTCCTGGGTCTGCTGCTCCAGGGGAAGCTCGCCCTCGGTCTCCAACGCCTCCCGCTGGCGGAGCTGCCAGTCATTGGCCCGGTAGTAGCGCACCAGCGTTTCGGCGTAGAAGAGGTCGACCATGGCCCGGCGGACCGCCCCGGCAGGCCTGGGCTGCTCCTTGAGGAAGCGAGCGGCGTCCTCCAGTTTGCCGAGCTGTGCCCGGAGAATGGCCGCCCGCACGAGCGCTCGGGTCCACATCTCCTCGTCCCCGGCCGTCCGTGCCTCGCCGAGGAGCTTTTCCAACTTCGGCTGAGCCTCCTCCAGCCGGCCCTCGTCCACAAGCTTTTCGATTTCAGTCCACGGAACGGCGAATGCGGCGGGTGCCGAAGCGTCCTCTCCGAAGGACGTCTCGGCGATCCCTGGAAGGGCGAGGACCAGACCCAGCATCCCGACGGCAAAAACCCGAAGTACAGGAACTCCAGCTCGCATCGCGAAGAACCTCCCGGAGATCTCAGACACCTGATCACCAATCCTGAGAACCTGGGAGTGCAACTTCACGGCCAGGGCGAGGAGGAGGTTGTACGATGCGCTCCGGGGAGGGCAAGCGAAAACCCTCCACGTCAAGAGTGTAGGTGGTGCGTAGGGTGAGGAGTATGGCGTGGTCGTCCGGAGGCGGCATTGTACAGGGGCCACCTCCAGGCGCCGCCCTCCCACCTCACGTCACAGCTTCCCCCCAATGTAGAGACGCCCCGCGGGAACCCCGTGGGGCGTCTCCGAGTCGGCGAAATCTCCCCGACGGCGAGGACCATCCTCGGACAGATTTGTGTTGCGAATCTCATCCTTCCAGATCGAATCGTCGTGATCAGTCGACGAGGTCAAATTCTTCGGATCGCGCAGATTTTCCCGATGCGGCGCGCCGCCCCCGATTCATTCAAATTGAATCGTCGTTCCCGATTCGGAGACGCCCCACGGGGTTCCCCGCGGGGCGTCTCTACATTGGGGGGAGCCAGTGAGGCAGCTGGAAGGATTTCGCCTTTCCCAATCGGTAAGCGAAAAAACCCTACAACACGGCCGACCTTACCACCTCCGCCCGCCGGTTCCGAACTCAGGATATCATCCTCAGCCGATGAAGACCCTCCACGTCACCACCCGGGAAGAATGGCGCGCCTGGCTCGCTGCGCATCACGAGGTGGAAACCGAGATCTGGCTCATTTACTACAAGCAGCACACGGGCCAGCCTCGTATCTCGTACGACGAGGTCGTCGAGGAGGCTCTCTGCTTCGGCTGGATCGACAGCCTTGTCAAGCGGCTCGACGAGGAGCGCTACGCGCAGAAAGTCACGCCACGAAAAAACACGTCGAAATGGTCCCCGTCGAATCTGCGCCGCTTCGCCGATCTGGTGAAGAACGGTCGGATGACCGCGGTGGGGCTCGCCAAGGGTCCGCCGGCTGTGCCAATCATCGCCGCCAAGCCGAAGGCTCCGGTTTCAGGAGCGGACGATGAGGTGCCGGAGTACATCCAACAACGGCTCCAGGCGAACGGGAAGGCCTGGCGATTCTTCCAGGACCTCGCGCCGTCGTACCGCCGCCTCTACGTCAAGTGGATCGAGATGGCAAAGCGGGAGGAGACGCGGCGGAAGCGGCTCGAAGAGGCAGTCGCTTTGTTGGAGCAGGGCAAAAAGCTGGGATTGAAGTGAAGAATGAAGCTCGTCGCGACACGGCAGCTCGCCCGATACCCGACGGACCTGACCCCGGTTGCCGGCGGCGTGGTCGTCTTGACGTCGGACCAGAACGCAACCTTTCTCGAGGCCTTTGACGCCGATCTCGAACCGTTGTGGACGAAGCGGCTGGAGGCGAGCGCCCTCGCCCTCGTGGCTTTGGACGGAATGCCTTGGGTGATTGATTCCGGAGGGGCATGGGCGTTCGGGGACGAAGGCGATTGCATGGCCCGCGTAGCGGTAGGACCCCGCGAGGGGATGTGCCTGTCCGCCTTCGCCTCGGTGGGTGACGGTTTCGTGTTCGCGTGGGAGCACGGCAGCGGCATGCCGATGCGCCCCCCGATTCTCCAGCGCGTGAGCTTCGAGGGCGTGGAGCGTTGGTCCGCGACGCTCCCCGTGAAGCCCCGTCCGACGGACCCGGGAGCCCCCGAAACGTGGTTCTCCCCGTCCCCGGATCTCACCGTGTCCGGAGACGCCCTCCTCGCCTGCTTTAGCAACATGGACCGCACCGGCATCGGCTTCGGATCCGTGGTCTCCCTGACCGACGGCGCGCTACGGTTTACGACGAAGAGTGGCCCGATCTCCGAGGTCGCGGCACTCGGCGAGGGAGAGTTTCTCGCAGGTTATCAGGGGTATGGTGCGTTCGAGACCCTGCGATACGACCGGAACGGCCACGAGTTGGAGCGTTGGGGGAGCCATGGGTATTACGTCATTGGGGGCGAAGTGCGGGTGATCGAGATGAAAAACGTGCTCCCGTCGAAGATGCACCTGGTGCAGCTCCTCCCCGGCGGAGAGGTGACGAAGGGTGCATGGCTCGACGGCTACTACACGTCACGGCCATTCCTTGGCACGGATGGAACGATCTATTTTTTCCGCGATGGCGAGTTGTCGGCGGCGAGAGATCTGTCGATCGACAAACGGCTCAGGCTTACCGCGCCGGACGCCAGTCTGCACTCAACCAGAATCGTGGGAAGCGAGCAGGGCCTTTACTTTGCGTACACGCAGCGGTCGGCCGGGACCAGCACCAGGCTCGTGCGTATGGGATTGAAGTAAGTCTAACAAGGGAGAGACCGCCCCGCAGGGCCGCCGGCGCCTTTCGCGCGACGTTTTGGAGCGCTCCCACGTATGCTGGAGTGTGACCGGAAAGGGGGCCTCCCCATGAAGTCGCGACTCTTCGAATGGTGCGGTATTACGGCGAGACCGAGTTCCACCCGCCAGCGCCACGCCGCCAGAGCCATGGCCAGCATGGCCTTCACCTGGGCCTTCTGCGGCCTTCTGGCCTTCGCGGCCGCCGCCCGGGCGCAGCCGTCGGAGCTGCCGCCACTCCTCGACAGGCAACTCTTCTTCGGCGACCCAGAGATCATCAACGGTCAACTCTCGCCCGACGGTAAGTTCATCGCGTTCCTCAAGCCCCTCGATGGCACGCTCAACGCCTGGGTCAAGCGGACCGGCGAGCCGTTCGCGGCCGCCCGGCCCCTCACCGCCGAGACCAAGCGCCCGATCGCCGGCTTCTTCTGGAGCCAGGACGGCAAGTTCATCCTCTTCGCGCAGGATCAGGGAGGCGACGAGAATTTCAACGTCTACGCCGTAGACCCGGCGGCCTCGCCCGCTGCCGGGCAGCGGGTGCCGGCCGCGCGCAACCTGACCGAGGCGAAAGGAGCCCGGGCCCTCATCTACGCCGTGCCCAAAACCGATCCGGATACGATCTACGTCGGGCTGAACGATCGCGATCCGGCCTGGCACGACCTCTACAAACTGAAGATCTCGGCCGGCGAGCGGACGCTCCTGCGCAAAAACACCGAGCGGCTGACGGGCTGGATCTTCGATCGGAAGGACCACCTCCGGCTGGCGACGCGCTCCGCCGAGAACGGCGACGTTGAGGTGCTACGCGTGGACGGCGACGGGTTCAAGAAGGTCTACTCCTGCAACGTCTCCGAGACCTGCAGGCCGGTGCGATTCCACAAGGACGGCCAGCGCGTCTACATGGTGACCAACAAGGGCGACGTGAACCTCATCCGCCTCGTGCTCTTCAACCCTGACACCGGCCGCGAAGAGCTGGTCGAAGCCGATCCCTTGAACCGGGTGGATCTCGGCTTCCCGCTGTTCTCCGACGTCACGAACGAGCTCATCGCCACCGCCTATTTCGATGACGAGATGCGGATCTATTTCAAGGACAAGGCCTTCGAGGCCGACTACAAGCTCGTGCGGAAGCGGCTGCCCGGCAAGGAGATATACTTCGATTCGCAGACGAAGAACGAGCGTCTCTTCCTGGTCTCCGCCGTAAGCGACACCGAGCCCGGCGAAACCTATCTCTTCGACCGCGACAGCAAGAAATTAGCGCTCCAGTACCGCGTCCACGAGACGTTGCCGCGCCAGCACCTGGCGCAGATGAAGGCCATTCGCTACAAGTCGTCCGACGGGCTCGAGATCCCCGCCTATCTGACTTTGCCGAAAGGTGTGCCCGCGAAAAACCTGCCGCTCATCGTCCTCCCGCACGGCGGTCCCTGGGCTCGCGACACCTGGGGTCCCAACGGCCGGGTCCAGTTCTTCGCCAACCGCGGCTACGCCGTCCTGCAGCCGAACTTCCGCGCTTCGACGGGTTACGGCAAGGCGTTCCTCAACGCCGGCAACCACGAGTGGGGTCAGAAGATGCAGGACGACCTCACCTGGGGCGTCAAATACCTGGTCGCGGAAGGCATCGTCGACCCGCGGCGCGTCGGCATCCTGGGTGGCTCCTACGGCGGTTACGCCACGCTGGCGGGCCTGGCTTTCACGCCGGATCTCTATGCCGCGGGCGTCTCCATCGTCGGCCCGTCGAACCTGATCACACTGCTCGACTCGATCCCACCTTACTGGGAGTCGCTCCGCAAGATCTTCACGGAGCGGTTGGCCGATCCCACGACGCCGGAGGGCCGCGCGCAGCTCGAACGGCAATCGCCTCTCAATTCGGCCGCCAAGATGAAGGCGCCGCTGCTGGTCATCCAGGGAGCGAACGATCCGCGCGTGAAAAAGGCTGAGAGCGACCAGATCGTCGTCGCCCTGCGCGAGCGGGGATTTCCCGTCGAATACATCGTCGCGCCCGACGAAGGCCACGGCTTCGCCCGGCCGGTGAACAGCATGGCGGCGTTCGCCACCGCGGAGAAATTCCTCGCCAAATACCTCGGCGGGCGCTACCAGGAGAGCATGGCGCCCGAGGAGGCTGCGCGTCTCAAGGAGATCACCGTCGACGTGAAGACGGTCGAGAGGCCGAAGCGAGGCGAGGGCGCGAGCCAGCCGCAGAAGTAGAGGCCAAGCCTCGGATTTTAGAAAGCGTCGCGCTGCGTACGATGGGTATCGTACGCGCACGACTCCCCGCTGCCGGCAATTCAGCAGGGCTGGTCTACTCCACCACCAAGAACCGCGACCCCAGAACCGCAAACACGATCGCAAACCCCACGAGCACTGAGGCGGGCAGCACCACCGCCTCGATCCCATGCCCGAAGGAAATCAGGGAATGAAAGCCGTCCATCGCCCACGGGGTGGGCAGGATGTGCGAGGCCTTCCAGAGCCAGCGCGGCATGACTTCGCTCGGCCACCAGCAGCCGCCCAGGGCGGCGAGGATCATGCTCGAGATCCAGCCGACCGCCGAGGCCTGCTCGGGAGTCGAGAGGATCGCTCCCAGCAGGGTTGAAAGCGCCGCCACGGCGAGCAGATACGAGCCGAGAAGAAGGGCGAGGCCGCCGGGCGACGTGCCCCAGGAAACGTGGAAAAGAAAGCGCCCAACGAGAAGCAGAACGATGGCCTGGGCGCCGCCGAGAAGCAGCCGGCCGGCGAGCTTGCCGAGATACACCGTGCCCCGCGACAGCGGCAGCATCGCCTGGCGGCGGATCATCCCCTGCTTTTTCTCCAGGGTGAGAAACACGGCACCATAGATCAGGGTCATCATCAGGACGGTCATGGTGAGCGTCCCGGGAACGCTTTGGGAGAATCCCTCCGGCACCGTGCGGCCGCCGCCGGCCGCCGAGACCGCGACGCTCACCAACGGCGGGCGTGCGGCGAGCGTGCCGAAAGTCTGGATCTGCGTTGCTCCTTGGGGATCGCCCGCGGGAGGCGGTCCCATCTCGGCGAGGCGGCCGACGATACGGACGATGGCCCGCACGATGTGCGACTCCGCCGCCAGGCTGAATTCCTCGCTTGCATTGCTCCCCTTTTCCAGGCGAAGGATCTGTTGATGTCCAGCCAGCACGTTCGCCGTAAACCCAGGCGGAATGATCAAAGTGCGGGGAGGAGCAGATTTCCCATTGGCAGCACCAACTCCAGCCTTTACTTCGGTCAGCTCGATCCGGTCTCCGGCGAGCTCTTTCACCAACGCCCGTGCCACCCAGCCGCCGTCTCGATCCTCAACCGCCAGGCTCGCCTTTTTAGGAGGTCCACCGTTGTTCACTGCACCGAAAACCCACATCAAAGCGACCGGCAGCAGGAACATCCAGACGAAGGCGGCGCGGTCACGGGTTGCCAGCCGGAGGTCGTTGCCACCGAGAATAGCGATCTGGCGCCAGCGGCTCATGCAATGTCTCCGCGCAGGAGGCGGCGCCGCCAGAGAGGCGCCGAGACCGCGAGCATCAGAAGTCCGATTCCACCCAGGATCGCGATGTTGGGAAGCAACACTTTGAGCCCCGCGCCCTCCGTGATCAGCTTCTGATATCCGGAATTTGCCCAATACATCAGGGACAAGGGAGAGACCGCCCGCAGGGCCGCCGGAAGACTGTTGAGCGGCAGGAAAGCACCGCCGGCGAACGCCATCACCAGCGAGGCCAGGCTCGCCAGCGTAGCACCTTGTCTCTCGCCGCTGGCAAGGCCGAAGAGGAACGAGGAAAAGCCCGTTGTCGCCACCACCAGGGAAACCGACAGCAGCAGGTAGCCGGCGAGGCTGACGCTACGCGGCGCGACGGCGGCGCCAACCAGGGTCAAACTGAGGAGCGACAACGCGGCGACTGCCGCCGTCGACAGGGTCTTGCCAGCCAGTACCTGCCCCACCGTCACCGGTCCGGCGAGCTGACGCCGCAAGGTTTTGAGTCTCGCCTCAACCAGGAGGTCGCGCATCGACTGGTCCGCGAGATTGAACAGCGCATACACCGAGATTCCCGGCAGGATCAGTAGGAAGATCGAGGGACCCGAAGATCCGCCGGCCGGCGACTTCGGCTTTCCTGACTCCGGAAGGGCCGCGGTCTCCAGGGTGATCACCGGCGGCAGCACATAGGGCTGGGCCCGCGTAATCACCTGATTGACGAGGACGGAGACCTCGGCGACGCGCTGGTCCGAAGCCCCTCCTTGCTTGCCGGTAAAGGTCCGGATCTGGTCGAGCGGTCCGCGCAGCAGGCGCGAAGCGGCGGAGAGACCTTCAGCAAGCACCGTCGTCACCTGCACGGCGACGTCGGGAAGAATCGATTGAGCCGGGCTCTTCACCAGCTCCAGCTTCGCCGGCCGGCCGGCAAGCACATCGTCGGAAAGTCCGGCAGGCAGGCGGAGGAGCGCCGTCGCGTCCTCCTTTTCCAGGAGCGCCGCGGGATTGACGGTGGCGCCCGCGACGATCTCCACTTTTTTCACTTCAAAATACTTCTGCGCGTCTCCCTGCTGAAAAGCCGCGGCCACCAGCCGGCCGACGAGCCCGCCGTCGCGATCCTCGATCAGAAGGCGGACCTTGGGCACCTGCGTCCCGCTGCTGCCAAAGGTAAGAGCCAGGAGCCCCGAGAAAATCAGGGGGAAGGAAAGAAGCAGAAGAGTCGCGAGCGGCGAACGGACGCGCCGGCGCAGGTCCTTGACCACCATGGCCCCAAGGAGGCGCATCAGTCGCGCAGCTCCCTTCCGGTCAGCTTGAGGAAGAGGGCGTTGAGGCTCGGCGGCTCGATGGCGACGCGATCGATCGCCAGGTTCTTGCCGTAAATGGCCCCAAGGAGACCCGCCGCACCTTGCCCTCCGGCCGTGAACGCGATTCGGCCCGCCTCGGCCGAGATCACCCGCACCGCTGGAAGATCGCTCAGGGCGGTCCGTGCCACCTCCTCCGGAAAGCGGCCCCAGAGGGTGACCAGCTCTTCCTCGCCGAGCTTGGCTTTGAGCTCCTGGAGCGTCCCTTCGGCGAGCATCCGTCCGTGATCGACGATACCGATGCGATCGCACAGGCGTTCGGCTTCCTCCAGGTAGTGCGAGGTGTAGATCACCGCCGTGCCGGCATCCGCGACGGTCCGCACGACTTCCAGAATGCTGGCTCGCGCTTGCGGATCGATGCCCACCGTCACCTCGTCGAGCAGCAGTGCCCGCGGCGAATGAACCAACCCGAGGGCCAGGTTGAGGCGCCGCTTCATACCGCCGGAGAAGGTCTTGACGGCTTCACGCGCCCGGCCGCTGAGCCCTACCCGGGCCAGCGCCTGCTCCACCGCCTGGCCGAGTGCCTTCCCCGCCAGGCCGTAGAGGCTGCCCCAGAAGCGGAGGTTCTCCGTCGCCGACAGCTCTTCGTAGATGGCGACATCCTGCGGCACGATTCCGAGCTGTCGCTTGCAGCGCAGGGGATCGCTGGCGAGATCGACGCCCTCGAAGGTGACGCGGCCCGAGTCGGGGGCCAGCAGGCCACTGATCATCGACAGGGTCGTCGTCTTGCCCGCTCCGTTCGGTCCCAGGAGGCCGTAGATCTCTCCGCCGTCCACGGTAAAGGAGAGGCTGTCGACGGCGGTCTTGTCACCGAACTTCTTGGTCAGGGTTTCGACGCGGATCAAGAGCCCTTCCTTTCCGTAAGGAACAGCGCGGCATCGCAACCATGATTTACGCCGCAGCGCGGAAAAGGTTGCAGCGGTGCGGCACTTCCTTGCCGAAGGTCAGTCGAGCGAGACTGGGCCGCGGGGCGTTTCGATGCGTACCGAAAGCCCGGGCTCGGCGCCCTGCTTGACTTCGGCGGCGATGCCCAGCCGGGACAGCTCGGCGGTAAGCAACTCGGGCTTGGGGTGCCGAAACGTCAGCGCGACCAGCCGAGCGCCCGTGGGCGCATCCGACGACGGATGAGCGGAGGCGCCCCAATCGATGAAAAAGGGGATCAATTGGCCCAGCTCGCTCTCTATACCGATGGTTCGCCAGGCGAGCTCCCGTCCGTCGGGACGCTTCCGAGCCCCGGGAGCCGCGGGACTGTGCGGGACTTTTTCGGCATCGAACCGGGCGATCGTGGCTTCGAGATCTTTGCTCGCCACAGCCCAGGTGACCAAACGGGGAGACGTGAGCTTTTTCAGGCCCACGGCCATCTCGTTGTCGGACCCTGCCTGCGCCGGATCGGGGGCGATGATCTCCAGATAGTGCCGCCCGCCCAGCGATACGAGGGCATTCCGCGTGCCGCGACCGGGATGACTGCCGCCCAGAGCAGGCCGAATGCCGGTCTTCTCCTCGAACCACTTCATCCCGGCCTCCAGGTCCGGCACGCCGAGAAGCAGATGATCGACCGCCTCGACCGCCGGAGTCGGCGAAGGCTTGGGCGATTCGGCGCCGAAGCTCGCGGCAGCAACGGCGAAGAGCGAACCCAGTGCGACGAGCTGCGGGAGCTGGGAGCAGGAAATCATCGGCGTTTCCTCCAAGGGCAAGCGAAGCCAGCCGACTCTATCCTATCGGTCGCTATTCGCCGGAGAGTCGCCGTCGCGCCCTTCCCACTCCGCCAAGAACCGGGCGAGGAACTGTTCGAGAAAAGCGTGGCGGCCCTCAGCAATGCGCCGGCCGGTTTCGGTATTCATTCGCTCGCTGAGCAGCAGGAGCTTCTCGTAGAAGTGGTTGATGGCCGTGTCCTGGTTGGCATAGTAGGCCTCGGCGCTTGAATGGAGGATGGGGCGCTGCTCAGGATCGTGGAGCAAGCGCCCCTTATGGCCGCCATAGGCGAAGCATCGGGCGATGCCGACGGCGCCGATGGCGTCCAGACGGTCGGCGTCCTGCACCACCATACCCTCGCGGGTGCGCATGGGAGTAGGGACGTCGGCCCCCTTGAACGATAGGTCGGCAATGATCTCGCAAACGTGAGCGACGGTCTCCTCGTCGACGCCCTGCGCCAACAGCCACTCGCGTGCGACCTTGGGGCCGAGCGTTACGTCGCCACCGTTGAGCTTGCGGTCGGAAAGGTCATGCAGCAGGGCGGCCAGCTCGACGACGAAGCGGTCCGCCGGCTCGCCCTCCGCGATGGCCAGAGCACCCTTCCACACCCGGTAGACGTGCCACCAGTCATGCCCGGATGGCTCCCCTTCGAGAGTCCGGCGGACGTGCTCGGCGGTGCGGCGGACTACCTCGTCGCGGTCGATGCCCATGCGGGGAGAGTCTGGCAGACTTTCACCCCATCTAGCCGCATCTAGCCGTACGTGGGCTTCTGAGGCCAACCGGGAGGCGAGTCCTCAAACTCCTGCTGCCGGCCATAGGGTGTGACGTCGAGCAGGCGGTTGGAATCGGTGAGCGATTCAACTCCGCGCGCGTAAACCGAGTACGTGTGGAAGAGGTCGTCGTCGATCCGGAAAAAGACGCTGAGACCGTGTGCCTCCCCTTCCATTTGGACTTCGTGACCCACCGCAGCCGCCATCTCAGCCTTGTTTCGATAGTTGTACTCCTGGGGCGCAACCTTCGGGTCGAGCGTCACGTGAAAGTCGTAGTTGAAGTCGCTGCCAAACGAGGAAAACCAATCGATGCTCCACCCCTTTTGCGCTTTGTAGGCCTCGAGCTTGGCCAGCGGAGCTCTTGAGATCACCGCGAACGTCGTGTCACGGATGTTGAGTAGCGACAGATCGCCCAGGGAGTCTACGAAACCCGTGCAGCCTGGGCACCCCTTGTCCCAAGCCGGGTCGAACATGAAGTGATAGACGATGAGCTGGCGGCGCCCCTCGAAGAGGTCCTTGAGACTCAGTTTGCCCTTCCCGCCGTCAAAGGAATACTCCTTTTCGATCGCCACCATGGGAAGCCGGCGCCGCTCGGCATTCACGCGGTCGTAGTGCTTGGTGAGCTCCTTCTCATGCGCCAGAAGTTTCTTCCGCTCGACGGTCCACTGGTCTCGCGAAACGATCGGCGGATGTGCGATGGTGGTTGTAGTCGTCGGCATCTTGTAGACCTCCTTTGACCCGTTCACTGGCCGTCAGGCCCGGGTCAATCCCCTGGAATTGCATGCACGATGCCAGCCTCTACCAGAAGGTTGCCGGACCCAGCGGGAACATACCCGAGGCCAGAAGGAACGTTCCCGGAGCCAGGAGGAACGTTCCCGGACTGCCGGGGGACGCTCCCGAGCCACCGGGGAACGTTCCCGGACCGTGGAGGAGCATTCCCGAACCGCGGAGGAACGTTCCCGGACCGAAGGGGAAGGTTCCCGAGTCGAAGAGGAACGTTCCCGGACCGAGGAGGAAGGTTCCCGGACCGATCGGGAACGTTCCCAAGCCGAGGGGGAGGGTTCCCGGACCGACGGGGAGCTTACCCGAGCCTTGGGGGAAGCTCCCGAAGCGATGAGGAGCCAGCGGGATTCCCGCCCGGGATACAATCCCCGCCCAACGAGGAGGAGACACGATGAAGAGTGCGCTCTGCTGCCTGGCAGCGCTTCTGGTCGCGGCTGGTCTTGCGGCCCAGCCAG
>DATIOS010000499.1:0-5800 GCA_035472915.1 Thermoanaerobaculia bacterium | reverse complement strand
TCAGGCGGGCAGGTGAAACGTTTTTCCCCCCGAGGTCACTCATGAATAAGCCCCTCCCTCCTTTCGGGTCCTCCCCTAGGGGCTCTTTTTTCATTTCTTCGGGATTTCTCCCCGGCCCCTCGTGGTGGTAGGGTTTTCCTTGCCGCGGAGAGGTCCGATGAGCTCGAAGCCCCGCCAAGTCATCCTGGTCGGCAACCAGCCGGTCTCCCTGCCCGAGGGCGTGTCGTCCCTCGATTGGGCGCTCGAACGCGTCAACGCCCAGAATCCCCGCATCCGGTCCTTCCTGGGCTCGATCCGGTTGATCGAAGGGGTGCTGGAGAGCAACTACGCGCTGCTTCACTGCTCGCCGGAACGGTTGCTGGACATCTGGAGCAAGGTGCGGCAGGTCTCGCAGCAGATCCGCAACCAGCTCTCGCCGTTACTGGGCGTCTCCTCCTGCATCCCGCGGCTGGAGGATGCGCGGCTGGGTGCCGGCATGGCCCTCGCCATGCTCGAAAAACACGTGCTGCGGGGGCTCGACCGGTTTCCGGACGACGTGGCGCCGGATCAGCTCATGGAGGTGCGCAAGCTTCTCTGCGTCTCCATCGGCCAGATCCACGCCTTCCTCCACGACACCTTCGGATCGGTCATGGCGGCCGACCCGCGGAGCCTCCACGACGCCGACTACTTCCTCTCCCGCCGCTTTCCGCGGGACATCGAGGAAGCGGAATGGCTCCATTCCACCCTCGTCCGGCTGAGCCAATACCTGGAAGGGCTGGAAAGCGGGCGCCGTGCCCGGCTGTCGAAGCCCGCCGCGCGCGTCCGGCGCGACGAGGCGGTTCCCTCGCGCGAGAACTGGGAGCCCACCGCCGACTTTCTTAGGACTCTGCTGACCGGTCTCACCCCCAAGCTCAGGGAGATCCTGGCTCTACGGGGAATTCGCTTCTACGAAATGGAGATTCTCGATCGCTACGCCTTCGAGATCCCCCACTACTGCCGGCTGGTTCTGGATCTGCATGAGACCGCCCTGGAGGCGGTGGAGGGAATCAAGGCCTCGGTGGGCGCCACCGCCCCCGAGCAGGAACAGGGCGTGCGGGACCTGATTCACTGTCATGCCGCCTGCGGCCGGAGGGTCGCGGCTCGCATGGAGGAGATCGACACCGTGCTGCGCGACCTCGTCGCCTTCGTTCCCCTGTGGATCGAAGCCGTCGAAAAGCGTCGCGCCCTGCTGCTCAAGCGCAGTCTCGACGAGGGGCAGAAGGCGGAAAACGCGGAGCAGGCAGCTCTGGCGGACGAGGCGATGTAGGATCTCCAAGCCGCGGACGATTCGCGGCCGATTGTGCGAAGGAGAGCGATTGAAGACGCTGAAGAGCTACGTCCTTGGGAGCTGGCAGGAGGGACAGGAGGGAAACCTGAGCTTCGTCACGCTGGTCGATCCGTCGACCGAGGAGGAGATCGGCCGCGCGTCGAGCGCGGGGATCGATTTCGGAGCGGTCCTCGACTACGCACGGCAGCGCGGCGGACCGGCCCTGCGAGCGATGTCCTTCGGTCAGCGGGCGGCGCTCCTCAAGGAGATGTCGAAGGTGCTGCGCGAGCACCGCGACGAGCTGCTGGACCTTTCGGCCCGCAGCACGGGCACTACCCGCGCGGACGGTTCCTTCGACATCGACGGCGCCTCGGGCACTCTGGCCTACTACGCGAGTATCGGCTGGCGGCTGGGCGATCGTACTTTCCTTCCCGAGGGCGAGGGCGTACAGCTCGCCAAGACGGAGGGATTCTACGGCCGGCACATCCTGGTGCCGCGGCCGGGAGTGGCCGTCCACATCAACGCTTTCAACTTTCCGGCCTGGGGCTTCGCCGAGAAGGCAGCCTGCGCCCTCCTGGCCGGCATGCCGGTGATCACCAAGCCCGCGACCTCCACGGCCCTGGTGACGGAGCGCTGCGTCGAGCTGATCGTCGAGGCTGGTGTCCTTCCCGAAGGAGCCTTCCAGCTCATCTGCGGCGCCACGGGCGACCTCCTGAGCCGGTTGGGAGCCGACGACGTCCTCGCCTTCACCGGCTCGGCGGACACGGCCTTCGGCCTGCGCTCGAAAGCCAATCTCCTCTCCGCCAACACGCGGGTGAACGTGGAGGCGGATAGCCTCAACGCCGCCGTGCTGGCACCCGACGTCGCGGACGGCTCTCCTACTTTCGGCCTGTTCCTCAAGGACGTGGTGCGGGAGATCACCCAGAAGACGGGGCAGAAATGCACCGCCGTGCGCCGCATCCTGGCGCCGCGGGACCGGGTGGACGCCGTTCAGACCGCTCTCATCGCCAAGCTTTCCGAAGTGGTGGTGGGCAATCCCGCCGATCCCGGCGTGAAGATGGGGCCGGTCGCCACCTTGCAGCAACTGAAGGACGCGATTTCCGGGATCGCTGAGCTGGGCCAGTCAGCGCGGATCGTCCACGGCACGGGTCACCGGACGAATGGCGCGGGCACGCCGGCCGGCAAGGGCTTCTTCCTCCAGCCTACCCTGCTACGCGCCGACGACGCCCGGGACGCTGGTGCCGTTCATACCCGGGAGGTTTTCGCGCCGGTTGCCACGCTCCTCCCCTATGACGGCACAGCGGCCGACGCGGCGGAGATCGTGGCCCTCGGCGGCGGCACCCTGGTGACCTCGGCCTATACGGACGACGCCGCATGGGCAGGCGACTTCGTGGCCCGGGGCGGCGGTGGCACGGGGCGGATCTATCTCGGCTCCGAAGGTTCTGTGGCGGACGCTCCCGGTTCCGGTGCGGCCCTGCCCCAGACTCTCCACGGCGGGCCAGGGCGGGCCGGCGGCGGCGAGGAGCTGGGCGGCATGGTGGGCGTCAAACTCTATCTTCAGAGAGTGGCCGTGCAAGGGACCAAGACCCTGGTGGACGGCCTGGTGGGGGAACCATGAGCGCGGAAGACAAAGATCAATCGTTGCGCGACCACGTCGTGAAGCTGCTGCGCGGCGGCAGCGCCCACGTCAATTTCGACCAGGCGATCGGCAAGCTTCCCCAAGAGCTGCGAGGAGCCAAGGCACCGGGCCTTCCCCATACCGTTTGGCAGCTCCTTGAGCACATCCGCATCGCCCAGTGGGACATCCTGGAGTTCAGCCGCAATAAAGACCACGTCTCGCCGTCTTTTCCCGACGGCTACTGGTCAGACTCTGCGTCCCCGCCCGACGTCGCCGCCTGGGACAAGAGCGTCGAAACCGTCCATCGCGACCTGAAAGCCATGGAAGATCTCGTCGCCGACCCCACGACCGACCTCTACGCCAAGATGCCCTGGGGAGACGGCCAGACGATCCTGCGTGAAGCCCTCGTGTTGGCGGACCACAACGGCTACCACTTCGGGCAGATCGTCAGTGTGCGGCAGGTTTTGGGTGCGTGGTAACTAGTGCTCGACTCGCGTTTGGTCCGAGTCGTCGTCGACACGAACGTAGTGTTCGAAGGCTTGACTCATTTGGGATCCGCCGCTGAGGTCATCGATGCTTGGGTAGCTCGGCGATTTCAACCGTGCATCTCGACAGCGCTGGCCTTGGAATATCAGGGTGTCCTTGAGAGGAAACTGAGCCCTGTTCGCGGGGAGAGCGTCTTGATGGCCTTACAAGCTCTTTTAGTGCGTTGCGAGTATGTCCCGATTTATTACAGCTATCGGCCTTCCAGCCCCGATCCTGGAGATGATCTGGTCGTGGACTGCGTCTTGAACAGCCGGGCAGTTTTGCTAACGAACAACGTCAAAGACTTTTCGGGACCGTCGAGGACACTTGGGTTCCGGATCTTCCAACCCGCAGAGTTCATGCGCTATTTGAACAACCCGGGACAGCTTGAGCTAAGTTGAAGATTGGCGGGAGGCTAGCAGGCTCTGCAGGGCCCTCTCTGCTTCTTCCTTTGGATAGCGGGTGGTAATTTCATCGAAGGCAATCCTCTGAATCTCGCGATCCGAGGCCGTCACGAGACGGGCGAGGGAATAGACAACGTAGTGCTGCAGGGATACACCCTCCCGCTCAGCCTGACGTTCTAGTTCCAGCTTCAGAGATTCGGGAATCTCAAGGGTGAGTTGGCTCATGGCAGCGCTCCGTGACCATCGAAGGGTCTTTCCGCAGCGAGGAGTATAGCCTTTCTCAGGTTTCCGCTGGAGTGATTCCTACAGCATCTCCAAATTCGCAAACTTCGCCACCAGCTTCCGCTTGCCGGACTTCTCGAAGAAGACGGTGAGGCGGGCCTCCTCGCCCTCACCCTCGTACTCCAGCACCACGCCGGCTCCCAGGGTGGGATGGCGGACACGGCTGCCACGGCGGATGGCGCGGCGGGGGGGGGTGTGCTCGGGATCGGGAACCAGGTGCCGGCCGGCTGGTGAGACGGGCGCGGGACGGCCGAAGCCGGAGGGTGGCGGCGGCTGAAAGGGCACGGAGGGCCGGGATGGAGGTGCTGATGGCGACGCTCCGGACGCTGCCTGCCGAGGCGGGTTGCTGAAGAAGGAGTAGACGTCCTGCGCTCGCGGATTCGCCCGCTCGGCGTAAAAAAGGTCCGGGCTTGCGGTGGCGTTCAGCAGCTCGCTCGGCAGCTCGGCGAGGAAGGGAGAGTCCTGCTGATCCTGATAGCGGCCGGCGATGCGCCGCCGGCGGCAGCAGGAGAGGAAGAGCCGCTCTCGGGCGCGCGTCATGCCGACGTAGAGCAGCCGCCGCTCCTCTTCCACGTCCTCTTGGGCGCCCTGCGAATTGAAGTGGGGAAGGACGCCGTTCTCCAGACCGGCCACCACGACGGCCCGAAACTCCAGGCCCTTGGCGCTGTGGAGTGTCATCAATGAGACGCCCTTCTCGGACTGGAGAGCGTCCAGGTCCGATACCAGGGCGATGTGGTCGAGGAACGAGGTCAGGAGATCCTGATCGCTGGCGTTGTTGTAGCTGTTCGCCTCGGTGAATTCCTGGGCAGCCGAGAGGAACTCCTGGATGTTCTCCAGGCGCGCGAAGTCGTCGGAATCGTCCTTGTTGAACAGGCTGGTGAAGGCGGTGGCCTCCAGCAGGCGATCGAGGAGGGCCGGCAGCGGCAGCTCCGAGGCCGTGTGCTGAAGCCCCACAATCAGGTCGCGGAACTTACGCAGGGCCGCGGCGCTGCGGGCCGGCAGGGTCCCGAGATCGTCCAGGTAGAGCACGTCCCAGAGCGGCTGGCCGAGCTGGACGGCACGGTCGCGCAGCAGCTCCAGGGTGGACTTGCCGATTCCCCGCGGCGGCTGGTTGACGATCCGCATCAGCGAGAAGTTGTCCCGCGGATTGCGCAGCACCCGCAGGTAGGCCACCAAGTCCTTGATCTCGGCGCGCTCGTAGAACCGCACGCCACCCACCAGCGAGTAGGGAATCTCCTGGGCGAGAAGCTCGTCCTCGATCGCGCGGGTCTGCGCGTTGGTGCGCACCAGCACGGCCATCTCCGATAGCCGGTAGTTGGCCCGCAGGCGCTGCAGGGTGCGGATGATCCAGGACGCTTCATCGCCCTCGTCGCTCGCCTTGTAGAGCTCCGCCTTGACGCCGGCGCCGCTGTCCGTCCACAGGCGCTTGCCCCGCCGGTGGACGTTGTGGGCGATGAGGGCGCCGGAGACATCGAGAATGGTCTGCGTGGAGCGGTAGTTGCGCTCCAGCTTGCGCACGACAGCGCCGGGAAACGTCTTCTCGAACTCCAGGATGTTGTTGAGGTCGGCGCCCCGCCAGCGGTAGATCCCTTGATCCTCGTCGCCCACGGCGGTGAGGTTGCCTTCCGCCCCGTTGAGCTCCTGCACCAGGCGGAGCTGGGCGTGATTAGTGTCCTGGTACTCGTC
>DATIOS010000498.1:0-7071 GCA_035472915.1 Thermoanaerobaculia bacterium | reverse complement strand
GGGGCTTTCCCGAAATGGCTGGCACCTCCCGAGGGAGGCACCTGTCTGTGGGGAACGTCTTGCTCCGATGGCGGGCGCGGACTAGGGCCGCAGGGCAAGAAAGCCGCTCCTTTGGGCGCCGCTTTTTCGGCACGGAAATGGCCTTCAGGGCCAGGGTCCCGTGTCAAAAGCTACTGGAACCTGCCACAATAACCGGCGGCTGGCGTCTACTGACTCGCGACCCTTACAAGGACGGGCAGTCGAGATGAACAGAATGATCTGTGTCGTTGTCGCGCTCATGCTCCTCTCCTCCGTTGGCTGCGACAGAGTCTCTGTCAGCATCTCCACTCCGAAAGCCGCCGTGTCACCCATCGTTCTCGGCAGTGATTTGAGGGCGATCGATGTTTGCAAGGCGATCCCTCAGGGAGACATCGAGGCCGTGATGGGCCGCAAGCTAGTCAACGCTCCCAAAAGCTTCCAGTACTACGATTCGCCCGGCACGAGTGGCTGTTGGTACGAGGGAGCGAAAGACCCGGACAAGGAAGCCCACTTCGGATATGTCGTCTTGACGCCCCTCGAGGTTTACAACAGCCAGGCCTTGGTTCAGAAGGTCGACGTCGCCGGGATTGGCGAAGCGGCTTACCTCAACAACGGAGCGGATGCCCGCCAACTCTGGGTGAAGGTCAACGCTAAAGTGGCTTTCGTGGTCGCCTTTGGAGACAGGGCGAACGAGGACGGCGCGAAAGAGATCGCCAGACTGGTGGTGGCGGCGATCAAGTAGCGCTTCGGTAGGCAATAACTCAGCCTTCCTGGGAACCTTCTGTCCGCCGGCACGTTCTTAGTGCCGAGAGGAGGCCTATCAGGATGGAACGCCTCGCTTCCGATGTCCGTTTCGCGCTACGAACCCTGGCTTCCCGGCCGGCGTTCACCCTGGTCGCCGTGCTTACGTTGGCGCTTGGCATAGGCGCCAACTCCGCGATCTTCAGCGTCGTCGACGCTCTGCTGCTGCGTCCGCTCCCCTATCGCGACCCTGGCCGGCTGGTGTGGGTCGAGAACACCCTCCACGTGATGGGGATGAGCTTCACGGCGGGGGCCGACTATCTGGAGTGGCGCGACGGCAGCCGCTCTCTCAAGTCGGTGGCGGCATTCACCGACGAGAACTTCACGCTCACCGGGGGCGAGAGCCCCGAGCGGCTTGTGGGCGCCCAGGTTTCGGCGAGCTTCCTGCCGACGCTGGGCGTGGCCCCGGCGCGCGGGCGCGGATTCGGGCCGCAAGACGAGAAGCTCAACGCCGCTCCCGTGGCCCTGGTCTCCAACCGGTTGTGGCGCCGGCTCTTCGGCACTGAAATGGTGTTGGCAGGTCAAGGTTTGAGGCTCGACGAGCGCCGTTGCGAGGTGGTGGGTGTGCTCCCCCAGGATTTCGTCTTCCCTGGCCACCCGGACGTGGACGTGCTGGTGCCGCTCGCTCTCAATGAGGCGCGGGAAAGGGGAAGGCGGCAGATGTCGATCGTCAGCGTGATCGGCCGACTCGCCCCGGGAGTCGCCCTGGGTCAGACGCGGGCGGAGCTCAACGGAATCCAGAAGCAGTCGATCGCGGACGCCCAGCAGCGAGACACTGGGCCTGAAGGCTCCGGACCGGGACCCGACCCCGCGAGCGGCCCACCTCCCGGGCCGGCCGGGCCAAGGGGCGGAGGCATGCAGATCCGCATCGCGGGCCCAGGCCCCGGAGGACCTCCCGGCGCGCCCGCGGGGCGTGGTCCCGGGGGTCCACCTCCGGGTGGGCCCGGAGGACGAGACCGATTCTCCATGCCGGAGTCCGAGCTCGAGGTGATGCCCCTTTCCGAGCACCTGGTGGGGAATGTGCGGCCGGCCCTGCTCCTCCTCCTGGGTGCGGTGGGGCTCGTGCTGCTCATCGCCTGCGCCAATGTGGCCAACCTGTTGCTCGCTCGAGCCACCGCGCGGCGCCGGGAGATGGCCGTGCGCGCTGCCCTCGGCGCGGGGCGGCGGCGCATCGCGCGCCAGCTGCTGACCGAGAGCGCGCTCCTGGGCCTGCTCGGCGGCCTCTGCGGCTTGGGGATCGCCTTCGGCGGTGTGCGGCTGCTGGTCGCCCTCATGCCCGCCGACTTCTGGGGCGGGCTGCTGCGCCAGGTCCCCATCCGCCTCGACGCTCCAGTCCTCGTCTTCACTCTGCTGCTCGCGCTCGCTACGGGTCTCCTGTTCGGCCTGGCGCCGGCCCTGGCGGCCGCGCGGGTCGATCTGACCTCGCCTCTCAAGGAGGGCGAGCAGCGGCGACCGGGACGGGCCCGCGGCCTGCTGGTGGTGGCCGAGGTGGCGCTCTCGGTGGTCCTGCTGGTGCTCGCGGGCCTGCTGCTGCGGAGCTTCCTGACCGTGCGCTCGGTCGATCCCGGGTTCACCGCCGAGCGGGTGCTGGCCCTGGCCGTGGACCTCCCGCGGCAGGCCTATGAAGCCCCGGCGCGGCAGCTCAACTACTACAAGTCGGTGGCGCAGCGACTCGCGGCGCTGCCCGGTGTGGAGTCGGCGGCCTTCAGCGACGCACTGCCTCTGGAAGGCGCCTCCATGGTGCTGCGCGGCCTGTTCATCGAAGGCCGCGAGCCGCTGCCGCCGGAGAAGTCGCCCGAAGTCTGGGTGATCGGCGCCAGTCCTGGCTACTTCGCCACCTTGGGCGTCCCCATCGTGCGCGGCCGGGCGTTCACCGAGGCCGAGATCCACACCGGCGCGCCGGTCGCCGTGGTGAGCCGCGAGATGGCCCGCCGCTTTTGGGGTGACGACGACCCCGTGGGCCGCCGGCTGCGGATTGGGCCCCCGAGTGCGCCTTGGACCACGGTCGTGGGTGTGGCCCAGAACGTCCACCAGGAGGGTCTGGAAGCAGCTCCCAAGCCGCAGATGTACCGTCCTTTCGACCTCTCTCCCCGGCGGTCCGGTTTCTTCACGGTCCGCGCCAAGGGCCGTCCCGCCGCCCTCACCGCCACCGCCCGCAAAGCCGTGCTGGACGCGGACCGCAGCGTGCTCGTCCACGACGTCGCCGCCATGGAGCAGCGCCTCGCCGGCTCGATCGCGGCGCGGCGTTTCAACCTGGTGCTGCTGGCGCTCCTCGCCAGCTTGGCGCTCGCCTTGGCGGCGGTGGGCCTCTACGGCGTGCTCGGCTACATCGTGGCCGAGCGGACGCGGGAGATCGGCGTGCGCATGGCGCTCGGCGCCAGGAGACAGCGCGTGCTGGCCCTGGTGATCCGCCAGGGATTGACGCTCGCCGCGGTCGGCGTTGGCGTCGGCCTTCCGGGCGCCTTCGCCGCCTCGCGGCTGCTGCACAGCTCGCTGTTCGGCATCACGGCCGCGGATCCGCTGACGTATGTGGCCGTTCCGCTCGCGCTGCTGCTGGTCGCCCTGCTCTCTTCCTGGCTGCCGGCCCGCCGGGCCACTCGGGTCGATCCCGTGGTGGCCCTACGGAACGATCGAGTCTGATCCCGTACCTTGCCCCTGATCCGACGTCGGTTCCAACGAAACGGCTGGCACCTCGTGGGGGTAGCACCTCGTGGGGGTACGCAAGACATGTCTTTTGTCTCAACGGACACTCCTTTCGGTTCGGCAGACACATCAGCCCGCCCGATGTGAGGCCGCATCGTCACGATGGACGCGTCCATTTCGCGGATGGACCTGTCCATCAGGAGAAAGTGCGTGTCCATCGCGAAAAAGTACGTGTCCATCGCGACGATGTGTGTGTCCATCGAGCCGATGGACGCGTCCATTCCGCCGATGGACCTGTCCATCGAGAGAAAGTGTGTGTCCATCGCGGAAGACTACGTGTCCATGACGCCGATGTGGGTGTCCATCGAGCCGATGGGACGCCTTATCATTCGCAAGACAGGCCTTGAGGCGACGTGTTACAGCCAAATCAGGGTAGAGTCGGTCCGTTTCTCCGGGAGAAAAAAGACATGCTCCGCCACCGCGTTTCAGTCCGTCGCCTTGCAATCGTCGCCCTCATCTCGCTCCTCGTTCTGCCGCTAGCCGGCCGGCCGGGTCATGCCGCCGCCGGCCCCGATCTCCTCGAGTGGGCGCGCCGGCTGGTGGCTGGCGTCACTCCCGAGACCAACCTCTATGCCTCGCGGCCGACGATCGTCACCTGGACCGGAGTGAACGGTGCCTCCGAGACGCGGAACCGGAGCGTCTGCAGCGCCCTCGTCGCTCACCTGATGATGCAGGCATACGGTTACCGGTCCGCCGACTTCGCCTCCTGGCTTGGCGGCCGCTTCCCGCGCGCCGCCGGCATCCACGACGCCATCGCCGCCGGCCGCGGCTTCGACCTCGTGACGCGAATCGCGGAGATTCGCCCAGGCGACGTTCTGGCAATCAAGTACCCTCCGGGGAGCCATCCAACAGGTCACGTTCTGCTCGCCGCCACGCGGCCCGTCGAGCGCCGCGCGACGGAGCCGATCGTTCCGGGCACCGTGCAGTACGAGCTCTCGGTGATCGACTCCTCGCATACCGGTCACGGCCCCACCGATACCCGCCACTATGCCAAAGGGAAGTTTCACTCCGCCGTCGGGGAAGGACTCTTTCGTCTCTACGCCGGGTCCGACGGTGGTTGGGTCGGTTACTACTGGAGTGTCACCAAGGCTTCCGAGGTCTACACGCCGAGCGAGCGCCACCTCGTGATCGGACGCCTCAACGGCAAAGTCAAGCCGACCGGCCATCCTGGCCACATCGACACCGAGGCGGGCGACGAGTCGAGCGATGACGACGCCGAGCCCGTGAATTTGTGGTAGCGACAGATGATTGGGCCGATAGCCGAGAGCCGGAACGGCCCGGAAGGGTGAGGCGGTAATGATGATTCTGCGCACAGCGTTCGTGTTGTTGGCAATCACCTCATTCGGGGAAAGCGCTGCCATGGCGAAAACCCCTGCGGCAAAACGCCATGCCGCCTCCCGGCCAACACCGAGCGAGCCCATGAATGTCGTCGCCATGGCGGGGCCGACGCTGGGTCGCCGTGAGCTGGTCACCAACAAGTGCGTATCCGGAGGGCGGTTCTCTTTCCGCGGCGCGGATATCTTCGACGAAACGACCAAGGAGGTTTTCGTGCTGCGGCTCGTTCTCGATCCGATCGCGGGCCCGGTGGTCAGGATCTACACGGATTCCGAGTTCGGGAAGTCGATCATCCTGAGGCGCAGGAACTGCAAGACCTTCGAATACGAGCTGGCGAGCACTGGGAAGTCCGTGAACTTCGTGACCGAGATGCGCGTCGCCGTGCAGCTGGACTGCCGCACCAGGAAGGGCGATTTCGTGGTCGGCAAGGTGGAGCTGCCGGCCTGCTTGTAGAGTCCTGGAGAGATTTCCCGGCCAGCCTTCAAGGTCCTTATGCTGGAAATCATTGATTTGAGCCAGGAGATCTTTTCAGGCATGCCGGTGTTTCCCGGCCTTCCCCAAGTGGCGATCACCGTCCACGCCTCCCATGAGCAGTGGGATGGAATTGCCAACAGTGAGGTGGTAACGCCCGCCGTGAACCGGCTGGAGATGGGCGAACATACCGGCACGCACGTCGACGCCATCAACCACATGGCACGCCAGTACCGAGGGCAGTCGATCGATACGATGCCGCTGACGATGTTCTATACCGAGGGCATCTGTCTGGACCTGTCTCATAAGGGTCTGCGGGAGTTGATCGAGCCCGCTGACTTGGAGAGCGCCCTCTCTGGAGCGAGCCTTGAAATCAAGCCGGGAGATACCGTTCTGCTGTATACCGATCATTACCGGCGCGCGTTTGGGACCGGCGATTGGCACCGGGGACCGGGGGTCAGCGCAGCCGCGGCGCGCTGGCTGGGCCGGCAGGGAATCGCGGCCTTCGGCGTCGAAACGATGTCACCGGGCGTCATCGACGTTTCCAACCGGGAGGTTCATCATATTTGCGGCGAGCTGGGGTTTACGCACTACGAGAACATGGTCAATCTATACCAGCTCATCGGTCGAGGCCGCTTCCGGTTTATGGGTCTGCCGCTCAAGATCCGCGGCGGAACCGGCTCGCCGGTGCGGGCTGTGGCCGTCTTCGAGGGGCGAGATACGCGTTGACGCGCATTAGCAAGAGGTCTATGATCCCTGAGTCGCAGGAGGAGGAGGGAGATGTTCAGCTATTTCCTCAAAGAGCGCCAGGGACAGAATGCGAACCGGCCGCCTCTCCAGCGGGGCGGAACGAGGCGAGGTCTCTGCTTCGCGGCACTCTCCTGTTTGCCCCTGATGGCGAGTGCCTGTCGTGGAGGCATGACCTTCGATGAGGCGCAGGCCTCCTTCCGGAGTTTTTCCGAATGCGCCTTGATAGAGGATTTTCCTGGTAGGAATCTTACGCTCAAAGATGCCTGGCTCCAGAATATCGTCGCTGAGCCGAGCCAAGGTAATAGCAAGGACTACGCGGGAGCTCAGTCGCCTTCATCCTCCATGCCTGCCGATCAATCCAAGGATGAAGAATATGTCGTAACCGGTGTCGTCCGCGCCGTCACCGGCAATGGCTCACTATCAAGAGAGCTCGCCATGCTTCGAGTCCGCAAGGTCTTGGACGAGTACAAGGTTGTGAGCTGGGCTACGACGATCGATCGGAGCGAGAAACGAGATCTACAGCCGCTCAAGGCTGAGCTCCGCTCGAAACTATATCTGGGGAGATGTTCATTTTGATCGGTTCCCACGGCGGACCCTGAAAGGGAGAGCAATGGGCACGTCATCCCGGCACAAAATATACCTGGTGCGGACGACATCTTCACCGCACTGCCATTCTCGCAGCGTTCTACTTCAGAACGTCGAACCGGACCTTCATCGCAAGCCGAGGCCGGATACCTGGGCAATCGTCACCGCCTTGTTTTTTGCCGTATCGGTTTTCGGGTTTCTTGGCGTTTACCTCCTCTACAGGGCCAGGGTGGCCTACTCTCCCGATGTCTATTATCAGCACGTTACGATTTCAATGCTCGGCGTCGGGACGGTTCTGGCGGTCCTCCTGTTTGGCGCGTTGGTGTTCATCGTGGTCTATCCGTTGATGGGTCTGACCGTGACGTACACTTTTCGGGCTCTGGTGACTGAGATCGTCCAGATCTACGG
>DATIOS010000497.1:0-6844 GCA_035472915.1 Thermoanaerobaculia bacterium | reverse complement strand
GTCGGGCTCGAGGAGGGCGTGGAAGCTCGCGGGGAGATCGCTCCGGATCCAGGCCAGCACTTCGGCGGCATTCCCCGGCGCCACCGCGAACTCCTGGTGCCAGCCGTGGGGAATATAGCCCGTTTTGCGCAGCCGCTGCTGAATGCGGGGAATGGCCTGCTCGTCGTAGTGGACGCCTCCCGCGTCTCTAACTTCCTCGGCGTTTTGCTGCGCCACTCGATTCAGGTTCTCCACCAGTGAGAGCGGCCTGGCTCCCGCCGCCGACCGCGCCTCGTTCAGGCGGGCGAGGAACTCCAAACGGACCTGATCCGGACTCGGAGGACCCTCGACGGCGGACTTCTCCGCGATCTGGGCAGTGACGAGCCAGAGAAGAAGCGCGGCGATCGACATGCAGACAATCTAAACGTGGTTCGCCGAATTGTTGTTCCTTCCTCGCAGGCGCCTCACGGATGGCTTTCCGCCAGCTCCTTGTTGAGCTCTTCGACGGCCCGGTCGAGAACTTCGTCCTTGCCGTCCCGCAGGCCTTGGATGGTGGGTGCCACGAGGACGTCCGGCACCAGGCCGACGCGCTGGAGCTGGCGGCCGTCGGCGTGGCGCACGTCGTGGCCGGTGAAGAACATCCTGGCGCCGCCGGGGAGGGTGAGGTCGGTGACGTCGCCGTTGGCCCCGGCCGAAGGCGTGCCCACGAACTTCGTGCCGTTGGCGGCCTCATAGAAGAGGCCGCTGTGCTCGGATTGGCTGATCGCCCGCTCGTCGATCAGCATCACGGTCTTGCCGGTGTACTTCCACTTGGCGGACACCGGCAGTGGCTGCGAGAAGGTGAAGCCGGTTTCCGCGAGATCGGCGTCGAAGACGGCTGAGACCTCTGCCCGCCGAAACGTGGCGCCGTAGTGCGCGCCGCGAGTGTTGATGCGTGAGGAGATGGGCCACGCCGTGCCGCGGGGATAGCCGCGCATGTCGAAGACGATGCCGCGGGTTGCCTTGAGCTTCTCGAACATGGCGTCCACATCGGGTACCGTCAGCCGGGTGAGGTCGACGTAGCCGAAATTCCCCGGCAGGAGGCGGACGATGTCGCCGGTCCTGGACCGGTTCCAAGGACCGCGCTGCAGCTTGATCTCCTTCGCCTTCTCCTCGCGGCCGCGGACGGTGAGCACCGCGGTCGAGCCTTTGTCGCCGGACAGGGCGTAGTTGCACAGCTTCGACCGCAGCGCGCCCTCGGTGGCGGCGGTCACGTAAGGGCTCAGCTCGGCGATCCTCTCCACCAGGGTCTTGCCGTCGACGCTCACGACGACGTCGCCGGCCGCGATGCCGCTGCTCTGGACGGTGGGATCGTCGCGCATGTTGGTGACCACGCAAGCGCCCTCGAGCCAGCGGGCGCTGAATGGGAGCCACTCCTCGCCGAGAAGCTTCTCGAGCTCGGGGAGCCCGGAGAGTCCCGTGTGTCCGTCGGTCACGTGGGCGGCCATCTCCGCCAGGGCGAGGGCATAGCCGCGCGCGCCTCTGGAGGCTTCCATCTTATGGATCGACTCGGGGAGGACGGCGTCCCAGTCGCCGATGAGGTGCTTGTAAGGATAGAAAAAGTGGATGACGTTCCAGATCCGCGCCACGGCCAGCAGGCGGTACTCCGGCGACGGGTCCTTCATCTCGGGGTAGGTCTTGTCGCGGCGCCAGACGGCCTCCGGCAGGGGCTCGGGCGCCGCGGCGTGGACGGCGGCGGCGGGCGCGGGCTCCTTCGCCAGGCGGAGGGCGGTTGCAAACGCGGCGTCTGGGGATGCAGGCTGGCCGGCTCTGCCTTCCGGCACCTCGGCATCGGCGTGGAGACCGTGCCAGCCGGGAAAGGGGACGATCTCGGTCGTCCGCATCAGGGCTTCGTAGCCCTCACCCAGATCCACCGTGCGCTGGCCGTTGGCGCTCTCCACCGCGATCCCTCCTTCGGCCACGATGGCGCCGTCGCCGGCGGCTTGGAGAGCCAAGGCCACGGGAGGCACTTCGGTGCCACGATTGACCAGGAAAACGACCCGCTTGGGTGACGCTCCGGCAGGCGGCTCGAGCTGATCGGCCTGCTGGTTGAAGAAGCCGGAAAAGTAGCCGCCGGAGCCTTGGAAGGTCTGGCCGCGGTATCCCGAATGCAGGAGGTAGCGCTGCGCCGGAAGCCGCAGCGGGCGGCTGACGAGGAGGGCGTCGAGCTCCCCGAGGACGGCCTCGGGCTGATAGGTCTCGCCGGGCCGAGCGCGCACGTCGATCACCACCACCTTGGCCTTCGGCAGCTCCGCCGTCAGGGTCTGCTGCACCCGCCGCAATTCCATGTAGTCACGAAACGAGTCGGATCGCAGGTAGACGGCGAGCACTCCGTCCTCGATCCATTTGAAAGGCGCGGGGGGCTCGCCTTTCGCCGGCTCCTGCTCGGGCTGCGCCTTGCGCACCCGGGTAGACGGATCGGCGAGCCCGTCCAGCATTCCCTGGACGGCGGCGGCGTACTGCTCCGCCGATGCCGCCGCACGCACTTTGGGGATGGCTTGGACCAGGGCGGCATCCCAGTCGATCTCCTTGTAAGCGAGCCAGGGATGAAGATAGCGGACCTGGCCCCACAGCTTGACGACGTGGGCGAGCCGCTCGGTGGCGGATGGTGGGGCGGGGCTCGGGGCTTGGGCCAGGGCCGGGACGGTGAGGAGGAAAGCGAGCAGGATCGCCCGGAGCGGGAAACTCGGCTGGTAGCGGCGCATGGTGAAGCCTATTCTATCCAGCTCTACATAGGCGCTTACCTTGCTGGCTCAGAGGTCCACCCGGCCCAAGACCCTCATCACCCCGGCCCTCTTCTCCCGACCCCCTCCGCCCCCTCACCGGGAGAAGAGGGAGAACAGCCCCAGCCGGTTCCCCTCTCCCGGGGAGGGGGAATGGGGTGGTCGGGAGAGGGGCAGGGGTGAGGGTCTTGGGTGAGGGCTTGGCCGTACAATGGGATCTGTGTCGTGCTCCATTGAACGCGCCTCCCTGACTGTAGGAGCTGTAGAGATGCCAACGCGCTTATCCCTCTCCCTGATCCTTCTGCTCGCCTCGACGGCCCTTCCGGCCGCCGGCACCACCATCGTGGTGGGGACTGACGAAGACCTTTTCGACCAGGCGCCCGTGGTGATCGAGGGCACGGTCCTCGGCGCCGCGCCCGCGCACGGCCGCCCCGCCACCGAGTATCGAGTGCGGGTCGAGCGCACCTTGAAGGGCCGGGTCACCGCCGGCACCATCGCGGTGCAGGTGCTCGGTGGAGACGACGAAAACGGCATGCACCTGACGATCTGGGGCGCGCCGGCCTTTCAGACGGGTGAGCGCACGGTGCTCTTCCTCGCTCCCCGGGCCGACGGCTCTTATGGTCCCCTCCACCTGGCCCTGGGAGCCTTCCACGAGGTGCAGGTAGCCGGCGGCCGGAAGGTGGCCGTCCGCGACTTGCAGGAGATGACCGACGTTGCCACGGGCGACGCGAAGCAGGCGCAGGACACCGTCCGCGATACCGGCCGCTTCGCCTCCTGGCTGGCCGACCGGGCGGCCGGATTGCGGCGAGCCGCCGACTACTTCGTCGACTTGCCGGCGTCCGACCTGCGGGGCATCCACGAGAAGTTCACCTATTTGCAGGGCGAAAAGCAGCGCTGGAGCCAGTTCGACAGCGGCACGGCCGTGGGCTGGCGGTCGCAGGCCGCCGGCCAGCCGGGTCTGGCCGACGGCGGCGTCCTGGAGTTTCAAACCGCCCTTGCAGCCTGGGACAACGACGCCAACACCAACATCAAGTACCGCTACGACGGCACTACTGCGGTCACCACTGGCTTCCAGCATGCCGACGGCGTCAACGCCATCATCTACGGCGACCCCAACAACGAAGCCGAGGGCACTTTCCTGTGCGCCAGCCCGGGCCGCGGCAGCGGCGTGCTGGCCATCGGCGGCACCTGGAGCCACCCGACGGCGAGCGGAGTCGCCCTGATCACAGAAGGCGACATCGTCATCAACGACGGCGCCGGCTGCTGGTTCATCACTCCCGAGCGGGCGGAGCAGATTTTCGGCCATGAGCTTGGCCACACGCTCGGCCTTGGCCACTCGTGCGGCGACGCCAGCAGCGGCGACTGCGTCCCCGGCTCCTTGCAGGACGACGCCCTCATGCGCGCCAACGCCCACCTGGACGATCGCGGCGCCCGCCTGAACGACGACGACCGCGCCGGCATCCTTACCCTGTACCCCGGCACGGACGTCCCGCCGCCCAGCGCGCCGGCCGCTCCCACGAACCTCGTCGCCACGGCGGCTTCGACGACGTCGATCCAGCTCTCCTGGACCGACAACGCCACCAATGAAACTTCCTATCGGGTAGAGATGAAGTCCACGGGCGCCTACGCTGTGGCCAAGAATCTGGGCGCCAACGCCACTTCGGTGACGATCACCGGCTTGGCGGCGGGCAAGCTTTACACCTTCCGCGTGCAGGCGCGAAACACGCTCGCCTCGGCGTACTCCAACGAGGCGAGCGCCACTACGCCGGCCGCCTTGCAGCCGCCCGCCGCGTCGTCGGGACTCACGGCCACGGCGCTATCCGCGAGCTCGATTCGCCTCGACTGGCACGACAACGCCAGCAACGAGACGGGCTTCGTCCTGCACGGCAACGGGCCGGACGGCGCCCTGACCCTGACCACGCCCATTCCGGCCAACACGCAGACCTTCACGGTGACCAGCCTGAGCGCCGCCACCCCCTACACCTTCACGGTCGCGGCCCAGAACGCCGCCGGCACCTCGGCGCCGTCGCCCGAGGCGAGCGCCACGACGTTCTTCAACGGAGGCACCGGCTCCTGCGTGAACACGGCACAGAGCCTCTGCCTGTCCGGGCGGTTCGAAGTCATCGTCCACTGGCGCACCAGCAGCGCGGACGGCGTGGGCACCGCCGTGCCGCAGTCGGACCAGACCGGACTTTTCTGGTTCTTCGATGCCTCGAACATCGAGCTGATCGTCAAGATGATCGACGGCCGCGGTCTCAACGGCTTCTTCTGGACTTTTTACGGCGGCCTGTCCGACCAGGAGTACTGGATCACCGTAGCCGACACCCAGACCGGCGCCAGCCGCACCTACCACAACGATCCGGGCGGCCTTTGCGGCCTGGGCGATGTCAGCGCCTTCCAGGGTTCCGGAAGTCCGTCCACTGCGGGCTCGCAAGACTCGGCGGTGGTTTCCGCCGGCACCTGTGCTCCGGGCAGCCTCTGCCTGTTCGGCGGCCGTTTCCAGGCGTCCGTCGCCTGGACCGCCCCGGGGTTCGGCAGCGGGACGGGCACGCCGGTGCCTCTCACCGACGTGAGCGGCATGTTCTGGTTCTTCGATGCCGCCAATATCGAGCTGGTGGTCAAGGTGATCGACGCGCGGACGGTGAACGGCAAGTTCTGGGTTTTCTACGGCGCCCTCTCGGACGTTCAGTACGACCTGACGGTAACCGACACGTCCACGGGCTTCTCGCACACCTACCACAACAACCAGGGCAACCTCTGCGGCAAGGGGGATACGTCGACGTTCAACGGCTGACAGGTGTATGGGGAAGGTTACACCGGATAGGCGCTGGCTGGGCGTCAGCGCCGCCCAAGACCCTCACCCCTGCCCCTCTCCCGCCCCCTCCCAACCCCCCACACCGGGAGAGGGGAACCCGGTTGGAGCAGTCTTGCGGGTCTCCCTCTTCTCCCGGTGTGGGGGGTTGGGAGGGGGCGGGAGAAGAGGGTCGGGGTGATGAGGGTCTTGGGTGGGGGCGCTCTGAGGCTACGTTGGCTCCATCGGGCACGCCCTGGAACGACCTTGGCATCCAGGTTGCTCGGAAAACCGGCGCAGGTTTGAAAAGGAGAGAGAAATGACTTCCAAGACCACGCCCGTCATCTTCGCCCTGTTCGGGCTTCTGGCCGTCGCGGCCCTGCCGGCCTCGGCCCAGTACCGCCATCATGGCTACTACGGGTCCGACCGGGACGGTGAGTTCCGCCTTCGCGTCGGCGCCTTCCGGCCGGACGGCAGCTCGGACTATTGGGACGGCATCCGTAGCGACTTCACCGGCTCGTCTCCGAGCGACTTCCAGGCCCCCGATTTCGGTCTGGACTACCTGTTGCCCATCGGCGGGCCCATCAGCCTGATGTTCTCGGGCTCCGTCTATCAGGGAACCTCCAGCAACGCCTACCGCCACTTCGCCGACAACTTCGGCAACCGCATCCGGCACGACACGACGCTGGACATCGCGTCGCTCACCGCCGGAATCTTCGTCCATCTCGCGCCCCGCAACGCTCCCATCCAGCCGTACATCGGCGCCGGTGGCGGCGTTTACCCGTGGCGTCTGAAGGAGTCCGGCGATTTCGTCGACCTCAACACTCCCAACAACCTCATCTTCTCGGCCGACCTGAAGTCCGACGGCACCGCCTTCGGCTACTACGGCCTGGTCGGCCTGGAAGTGCCGGTCTCCCGGCGCGTCAACCTCTTCGCCGAGGGGCGCTGGACCCGCGTCGACGACGACCTCAACAAGGATTTCGAGGGCTTCGGCAAGCTCGACCTCGGCGGACGCGAAGTGGCGGCAGGGATCTCCTGGAGCCTGTAGGACGACCTAAAGGTCCCTCTCATCCCAAAGGAAAAGGCCGCCGCCTCCGAGGAGGCGACGGCCTTTTTATATAGAAGCTCAGACCCCGCTCAGTGCGGGACCTGGGAGAACGTGCCGGCCGCCTCCAGCGGCGTCTCGAAGAGCAATCGTCCCTCGCGGTAGGAAGCGCCTCGGAGAGTGAGGGCGAGGACGCACAATAAGCTGGGACCCCCTCACCGCCTTTGCCAACGCGCGAGAATGGATGTCGACGGAGACAATGCTATC
>DATIOS010000496.1:0-5096 GCA_035472915.1 Thermoanaerobaculia bacterium | reverse complement strand
GTGACGCGGATGGAAAAGTCTTGGCAAACGGAGAAACGACGCACGTGATCTGCGGAAGCAACGGCCGGCCGAAATTGCTGCCGAAAAAATACCACAGCGTGTTCAATGCGGTGGTCGCGCCGCAGCCCGACCGGAGACTTGTGTGAGCGTTGCGCTGAGCGGTAACGATCTGACGTTTCAGCAACTCTACAATGTCGCATTGCGGAGCGAAACCGTGGCGCTGGCCCCGGCAGCCATCGAGCGAATGAATGCGTCGCGACGGCGCCCATGATGGCGCCCACGACCGAGGCCTTGCCGCCGCCCTTGCCGAGGATGTTGCCGAGGATGGCGCCGCCCACGGCGCCGCCGCCGATGGTGGCGGCGTCCCGGCCTGTCTGGTTGGGGCCCTCCTGAACGAGGGACGCGTGAATGGGCACCGTGGTACCGGACGGCAGCACCAGGTCCGTGAGCTTCAGCGTGAGCCGGGCCTTGCCTCCGATCCGGGGCAGGGGCGCCGCGTCGGTGACCAGGCCCACGATCTCCGAGCCACGGGGGATGGCGACCACCCCGTCGACGCGCACGTCGTGCGCCACGCGGACGCGGAAGATGTCGCCCTGCTTGCTGGTGTTGCTGGCCAGCGTCTGCGTCAGCTGCACGTTGAGCACCCTGCCCGCGGGTATGCTGACCTCGACCGTTCGGGGAGCTTCGACCGGCGGCTCGGCAGGCCTTGGCGCCGGCTCGGCCGCGGGCTCTTCGGGCGCCGGCTCAGGGGCTGGAGCCGCGGCCTCTTCCTGGTTTTCCTGCGGCACCGGCTCGGGCGCCGGCAGGGCCTCGGCGGCGCGGGCCTGCTGCTCGCGCTCTTTCAGCCGGCGCTCCCGGGCGGCGAGTCGCGCCTCGCGCGCCGCCAGTGCCCGCTCGCGCTCGCGGCTCTGGTCCACGGCCGGCGGCGGCGTTTCCTCGTGGATCTGCACCGATTGCGGCACCGGCCTCAGCTCGTTGACCGGGGGCTGAGGCGCCGGCACAGGCGCCGGAGCTGCGGGAGCCGGAGCCGCGGGAACCTGCGCCGTCTGTGAGGATTGGGCAGCCTGTCCGGTGTGATCCTGGCCGCGGCCACAGGCGAAGCTGACGAGGGCGGCGGCGCAGAGGAGGCCGGGAAGAAAGATCTGGGTCTTCGTGTCTCGCATGGTCGGGTTTCCCCCCACGCGATACAACGGCGGCAGGCGGCGCCGAAATTTCGCGGCGCCTCAGCGGCGGCGAGAGGGATCGAAGCGGATGACGTCGCCATCGCGAACCGGCGCCGCCGCGGGTGCCGGCTCGCTCGTCTCCGTCCGGGCCGCCTCCGGCTTCGCCGCCTCTTCCGGAGGGCCGGCCTCCTGGAAACGGAGGCCGAAGTCGGCAGACGGGTCGGCGAAAGTGGTCAGGGCGGCGAAGGGGACGTAGAGCCGTTGGCGCGAGCCGCCAAAGCTCAGCAGCACGGAGAAGGCTTCAGCGTCGACCTCCAGACCCCAGAACTGGTTCTGGAGAATGATCGTGATCTCCTCGGGATACTGCTCGCGCAGGAACCGCGGCACCTCGACCCCGGGGAACCGGGAACGAAATCCGACGTAGAAGTGGTGCTCGCCCGGCAGCCCGTGCTCGGCCACCTGCGCCAGCACCCGGCGCACGGCGTCCCGCAGGGCCTCCTGAAGGATGGCCGGATAGTCGATCGTGTCCGGGTCCATTGGGTTGATTCTACTTCAGCGGGGTCAAGGCAGGTCGACCGTGCCGGCCCTTGTCCACGGACCGCAGCGGAGCACCCGCCAGGCGGCCAGCCAGCTCCCCTTCCAGGCGCCGTACTTTTGGATCGCCCCTTCGCCGTAGTGGCTGCAGGTGGGCGTGAACCGGCAGCGGACGCCGAGCGCGCCCATGCGCGGCGAGAGCGTCCGCTGGTAGAGATGAATGGCGCCGAGCAGGGTGCGGGCGGAAAGCTGCTCGCGGGGCGGCCGGGAAAGGTCGAAGACCAGAAGCAGGCAGGCAGCCAGAACGGCAAGCCAGATTTTCAGCCTGCGGCGGGGTGTTGCATCCATCTGGGCCAGCTTAATCCAATCGGCCGCTCCTTCGTGTCCGTCCTTGCCCGTCCATGTTCGTCCTTTACAAACTCACCAGGGAAGGGTCCCGGTCGCGACCCGGCCCAGCCAGAGGGCGACGAGAGCCGCCAGGTTGGCGAGCAGCACGGCCTGGGTGCGGTCCGGCCGGAAGGGCTGAAACGTCCCTCGGGAGGCGAGTGCGATTCCCCAGATCGCCCAACCGGCGGCCAACTCAACGGCGAGCACGGGAGCGAGAGGATGGAGCTTGACCGCCGCCGGCCAGTCTCCCTTGGCGAGGGAGGCAAAGGCCCGGGTCATACCGCAACCCGGGCACGGCAGATGGAACAGGCGGCGAAGCAGGCAGATGGAGCTCGCGGCGTCGCCGTCGGGCGTCCAGGCATGGAGCAGGACGAGCCCGACGATGCCGCAAAGAGCGGCCACCGCCCAGGTGCGGACCTGGTTCTCAGTGGTTGGCAAGCCCAGACAGCACGGCCATGCCGCCCATGAAAAAGATCCAGATTACCGACAGGCCGAGGAGGATCGTGCCGACGATGCCCAGGATCATGCCCGCCCTGGCGAGACCGTCGCCGGCCGCGGGCGACATTCCCGCCTGGATCGCTTTGAGCTCCTGGCTTCCGATGTACCAGGCGATGGGTGCCATGAGCCCGCAGCAGACCACACCGAGAATCCCCAGGATCAGCGCGGTGATCGCCTGGGTGCTGGCGGATTGCTGCGCCACCATCTGCGGCGGCGGGGGCGGCGACGCTATGCTCATCGAGTTACCCTCCCTTCCAAGGTCGACGGGGGAAGAGGGCCGCAGGGCTCCCTTCCCCCCGAAGTGAAATTAGAAGCGGTTGGCGTACTCGCTGATGCCGGGAATCAGGAATCGCTCGCCCTTCACACCCTTCACGATGCAGAGGATGTGGAGAATGATGATGCCGATCCAAACGGCGAACCACAGGATCGAGATGATGCAACCGAGGAAGGGGACGTGAGTCGCGATGATCTGGACGACGAACACCCCGACCCAGAGGATGATCTCGGCGACGGTCAACACCAGGCCGTGCTTGGCGTGCCACTGGACCTCCGGATCGTTTTTCTCGACGAGCAGTGGCACCAAGGCGAGGAGCCAGAGATACGAAAGCACGATCATGAGCCCGCGGTTCTGGCTGACGCCACCCGGAGGCGTCGTCCCGGGGGGCGGCGGAGGCGGGGTATAGGACGGAGGCGGTGGAACGTTCGGATCACTCATCGCGAAGGCTCTCCTTTCAAACGGATTGGCCGACCAGACCTCTGGAAGCAGAGTATACAGGCGCGCGTCCTCCGGAAAAAAGCCGGCGCGCGTGCCACCAATCTCTTAGAAGATGCTCTCTTTTGCGGCTTCCAGACTCATTCCGGCGCCGAGCTCCAACCTCAGGGCAGGCCCGTCACCTTTTCGTAGAGGGATCGGTAGCGGCCGACCACGGCGTCCTGACTGAAGCGCTCGACCGCCTGGCGGCGGCCCTCATCGCCGAAGCGCCGCCGCAGATCGTCGTCGCCCAGCAGGCGCAAGGCTGCCGCGGTCATCCCCTCCACGTCCCCCACCGGCAGCAGGAAGCCGGTGACACCGTCGTCCACCACCTCGGGCAGGCCGCCGGCGGTGGAAGCGATCACCGGCACCTGGCACGACATGGCCTCGAGGGCGGAGAGGCCGAACGACTCGGACTCGGAGGGGAGGAGGAAGAGGTCGGCCCCCACCAGCACCTCCTCGACCAGGGGGAGGCTGCCGATGAAGGTGATGGAGCCACAGATGTGGTGCTCGCGGCAGTATTGCTCGACCTTGCCGCGGTCCGGCCCGTCGCCCACCATCAGCAGGCGCGCGGGCACCGTCTTCTGCACCTGCTCGAAGATGGCGATCACGTCCAGCACGCGCTTGACGGGACGGAAGTTGGAGATGTGGACCAGCAGCCGCTCCCCCGGCTGCGCCCAGCGGCAGACTCCCGGCAGCTTGCGCGCGGCCTCGAAGCGCGCCGGATCGATGAAGTTGGGAATGACGTGGATCTCGTTGGGCGTGCCGAGCTGCTCGATGGTGGTGCGGCGCAGCGACTCGGAGACGGCGGTGACGGCGTCGCTCTGATTGACGCCCCAGCGGGTGGTCTCCAGATAGTTGGGGTCGTTGCCCACCAGGGTGACGTCGGTGCCGTGCAGCGTCGTCACCACCGGCAGCGGAGTCGGCGCCATGATCTCCCGGGCGACCACGGCCGAGACGGCGTTGGGGATGGCGTAGTGGACGTGCAGCACGTCGAGCGGCGCGTGGCGGGCCACTTCCACCATCTTGGTGGTGAGGGCGAGCGAGTACGGCGGAAAGTTCTCGAACAGCGGGTAGGTCGGGGTCACCACCTCGTGAAAGAAGATGCGCGAGTTGAGGAACGACAGCCGCGACGGCAGGGCGTAGGAGATGACGTGGACCTCGTCGCCGCGCTCGGCGAGCGCCATGGCGAGCTCGGTGGCCACGATGCCCGAGCCGCCGTAGGTCGGATAGCAACTGATGCCGATCCTCACCGCACACCTCCCGGCAAGATGGATAAGAGGTCGCCGACCGCCAGCGGCCCGCGGCTCCAGAACGGCTCGCCCAGGGCGGCGCCGATCAACAGCCCGAAGTGGCGAGCCCGCCCTTCGACCGCCAACCGGAACTCCGGCGACGCCACCTTGGTCATCGGAGCCTCCTCGGTCTCCCTCTTGTCCCTGTCGTCCTTCCCGTCCCTTGTTTCCGGTTGGTGCAGCTGACTCCGATACGCCCTCAGCGAAGCCAATTTCGCCTCCCAGCTAGCGGTGACGTCGACGACGAAGCTCGGCTCGAAGAGGTCGTGCTGCATGTAGGCGAACATCGCGGCCGGCCGAAAAGGCTCGCCCTCTCCCCGGTTGCGCAGGCCGGCGTAGAAACAGGCGGCTTCCACGAGCTTGTGGGCGCGGGTGTGGTCCGGGTGGCGATCGTGGGGAGTGGGCGCCAGCACCAGGTCGGGCCGCCACTGGCGCAGCTTGACGATCAGCGAATCCTCCTCGCCCGGCCCC
>DATIOS010000495.1:0-3438 GCA_035472915.1 Thermoanaerobaculia bacterium | reverse complement strand
CGGAGTGGAGCAGTTCTCAGGGAGCCTCGATGCGCAACGCCTCGTCGTGTCGCAACGTCGTCCTGTTGCTGCTGGTCGCGGTGCTCGCAATGCCTTGGGTCTCGGCCGCCAGCCCAAGGACCCACAGTGCCAAGCCCGCATCTGCCGTTGAGTTGTTACGCCTTGATTTTCGAGGTCTCTGGAGCCGCCTCCAGAGGGCATGGAGCCGGCCGGCCCCGCCGCCAATCCACCCCAAGGCGGGCTGCGGTATCGATCCGAATGGCTGCAGGTGACGTTCAGGCGCTCGCCCTGAGCTCTTCGACGTCTGCCGAGCCCAGGGCGACGAGCCGGATTGCAGCAAAGGGGTTTACAGATCTTAGCCACGCGTCCGCAGCCACCCGATCACCGTCTCCGCATAACCGGGCGCCTTCTTCGCCCAGACCCAATAGCCTTCGGGCCAGCTCCACGTGCCCGTGCGCAGATCGCCAAACCATTCGAGGTTGTGGCTCGCGCGGGGAAAAATCCGGATGGTGATGTCCCGGTTTCCCGCCTCGGTGAGAAGGCGGCGCATCAGCTCGGCGTTCTCGGAGGGCGGCACCAGGGTATCGCCGGCGCCGTAGAGGGCGAGCACAGGGATGGTCGTTTTCCGCAGGACTTCGGCCGGATCGTAGCGCTGGTGCCGCCAGCCTTCCAGATCGGCGGGCGAGGTGGCGAGTTGGACCTGCTCGGCCCATTTCGTACCCTTCGCCTTCTCCGTGGCGGCGGCGAGCGCAGCCCAGTCCGCTCCGCGGTAGGCGGTATCGAACACCTTCCGGGTGTAGGCGGCGGCACGGGCGACTTCCTCTTCCGAGAAGCCGTCCGAGGCCATGCCGAAGCGCACCCGTTCGATCTCCTGCTCCTCGACGCTCACCGCGGGCGCGACGTGGAGGACGAGCCAGGCCACTCCGTCCACGCGGGCGGCCGCGAGCGGCGCAAGCCAACCGCCCTGGCTGTAGCCCGCCAGTCCGATATGACCGGCGTCCACGTCTTTGCGAGTCTTCAGGTAGCGCACGGCCGCCGCGGCATCGTCCGCGAGGTCGCTGAAGGTGGCGTTCTCGAATCCGGTCCGCTTGTCGTAGATCAACGCCGCGAAACCGTGGCGGGCGAAGAAGATGGCCTGGGACCGATAACGGGGCTCGGTCCGCGAATTCCAGGCCGAGCCCTGGACCAGCACCAGGGCCGGGTGGGAACCCGGCGCCAGCGGCTGGACCAAGTTTCCGGTCAGGGAAAGAGCGCCGCTGGGACCGCTGGGAAACCGGATCTCCTCTTCCCGAAAATCGGGCACCGGGGCTTCCGCCCGCTTGAGGTGGACCCGCACCTCGGGCTGCCAGGCCGGGATGACGCCGGTGATCTCCTCCGTCTCGGCGTCCACCCGCAGGGCGGCGTCGCCGTACAGGAACTTCAGTCTCAGAGCCGGCGGTTTGTACTCGACCGTCTCCGCCGGCATGCCGACCAGGCCCCGCTCCGGAACGTCCGCCGTCGCGACGAGTTTCCCGTCCTGCTCCCGGAAGTCGACCTGGATGATCTGCACGGCTCCGAGCCGCGCCACGGCGCCTTCCCAGTGCCCGATCAGCGAATAGGGCTCCGCGGACGCCGCGACCGGGAGGCCGAGAAGCAAGACGAGAAGCACCCTCTTCATGGATCTTTCTCCCGAGCTCAGCCCTGGGGAACCGCGGTGAGGAGGACGACGAGGGCCTCGTCCGAGCCGTCGATCTTGGAGGTGCCGACTACGATGGTCTCTCCCTTCTTGAGCGAGAACGAGGTGGAGATCAGGTCGCGAGGGGCGCGAGGGACGGGCACCTCGCCTTTCTTCGCTTCGGAAGCTGGCCGTGCCACCGGGAACTCCTCGTTGAGCACGAAGGCGTCCAGGAACATCTGGTCGTTGCCGGTGACGCGGAAGCGCAGCTTCACGTGATACGACTGATCCTGGCGCCCCACCACCCGGCCCTCCGTGGGGCGGTCCTGGGTGGCGCGCAGCCAGGTCGAATCGAGCAGTTGATAGCTCTTGTAGGGGAGGAAGCCGCGCAGGTCGGCGAGAGCTTTCTGCGCGCTCGCCGGCACGTCCGGCTCGCTGGCCGCCTTTTGCGCGCCGGCGGCGAGCAGCAGGAGCTGGAAACTCTGGGTGAGCGGGGCGGCGTCGGCCTTGGCCAGAGCACGGGCGATCCGTTCGTGAGTGGCGGAATCGGACCTCACCTCGAGAAAACCCTTCAGGGAGGAGTCGCCGACCCACTTTGCGGCGGCGTCGCCGACGAACGCGGAGGCGGAGATCTGACAACGCTCTTTGTCCTGGCACTGATCCCAGGCAATCTCCTCGGCAGAGTGCAGATCCAGGTAGCGGATCTCGACACGGGTCGTGGTGAGGGCCGTAGGCGGAGCCGGGGTCTCCTGAGCCGGCCTGGCCATCAGCGGCACCGCCGGCAGCGCGAGCAAGAGGGCGAGGGCGATCGGGCGGACACACGGGTTCTTCATGATCTTCATCTCCTAGAGGCCGCCAGGAACGCGGCCGGTCAAAATCTATCGAGCGTTTCCCGCCAGCTCCCAGATGACGCGGGTGCCACCCGGTGTCGAAAACTGGATCTCACGCACCGGCAGCGAAGCCGTGAGCAGCGGGGCGTCATCCTGGTGGATCGGCAAAGTCTTGCGCTCCCGCGCCGGACGGCGATGCCCGTGCGTGGAGCTCTTCCCAGGCTCTGGCGCCGGGACTGCCGGCGCGATCTGGGTAACCGGGGTCGCAGCCCGAGGAGTAGGAACGGCAGCCACCTGCACCGGCGGCTGAGCTGGAGCGCCGGGAGCGGGCGACCGATGCCAGGGTCCGAGGGCGACGGCGAGGGCCAAGGCGAGCAACACCGCCGATCCAGTGGCCACCACTGGCAACCAAGCAACTTGGCGCCGAGGCTCGGGGGTCGCGGTCAACACCACCCGGCGCATGGCGTGAAATTCGTCCGCGGTCAGGCCCGGTTCCTGGGCCACGGGATCTCCCAGCTTCAGGACCTCGCGCAAGCGGTCGGGATTCGAGTCGGTGTTCATGATGTCGGGTCCTCCTTGAGCAACAGGCTCGCGAGATCGCGCCGGGCGGCCAGCAGATGCCAGCGCACCGTCACTTCGGCAACCCCCAAGAGGCGAGCCACCTCGCGCACGGCGACTCCTTCGAGCTCGTGAAGCACCACCACCGCGCGGCGCCGGGGAGAGAGGCGGGCCAGTGCGGCTGTCACCGTAGCCCGCGCCACCGCCGCCTCCTCGTGGGAAACCGTCTCCCGCTCCTCCCGGCGGATCTGCGAAGCCGCCAGCGACCTCACGACGCGCCGCCGAAAGCGGTCGCGGCAGAGATTGACGAGCGCCCGCACCAGCCAGGCTTCCTCAGGTTGATCGCCCTCGGGAATCTTGCCGGGATGGCGGGCGGCGCGAAGGAAGGCCTCCTGC
>DATIOS010000494.1:0-10362 GCA_035472915.1 Thermoanaerobaculia bacterium | reverse complement strand
GCGATTAACGCGCTGCGGCAAGACAAGGGCAGAAAGGGCACCAAGGACTTCAAGGACGGGGGACTCTTGTCCTTGAAGCCTTTAACCCGCCACGGCGGCTTCCAGCGCTGCCGAGTCGCCCCGTTCCATCGCCAGCTCGGCTTCCAGGCTCTCCTTGTCGCGCCACACCGTGGCCACCGCGGCGATGCGGCTGCCGGAGTGGAAGGTAACCACGGCGCTGCGATCCGGGAGGGAACCTTTGACCTCGATGGAATCCCACTTCGTGGCGTGGCCGACGTAGTTGATGCTCACGTCGTAGTGCTGGCTCCAGAAGAACGGCGCGCCGGCGAAAGGCTCCGTCTGGCCCAGGATATTGCGTGCCGCCGTCTGCCCCTGGCGCTCGGCCACCACCCAGTGCTCGACGCGGATGTGCTCGCCGGACCACGGATCGGGCCAGCGGGCGATGTCGCCCACGGCGTAAACGCCCAAAGCGCTGGTTTCCAGGTGATCGTTCACCAGCACGCCGTTGTCCACGTCCAGCCCGGCAGCTTGGGCCAGAGAAACCCGCGGCCGAACTCCCACGCCGAGAACCACCAGCTCGGCGGCGACATGCTCGCCGCTCTCGAGCTCCACTTCGGTCGCCGAGATCGCCTTCGGCTTCGTCCCCAGCTTGAAGACGACGCCGTGCTCCTCGTGGACGGAGCGGATGAAGTCTCCGATCTCCCGCCCCATGACCCGCTCCAGGGGGCGCTCCTCCGGGGCCACGACCGTCACTTCCAGCCCGCGAGTCCGCAGCGAGGCGGCGACTTCGAGACCGATGAAGCTTGCCCCGACGACGACGGTCCGCTTGGCGGTCTTCGCCTTCTCGATCACGGCCCGGCTGTCCGCCAGCGAACGCAGGACGTGGACGTGAGGCAGATCCGCTCCCGGAATGGGCAGGCGGATCGGCTCGGCGCCGGTGGCGAGGATCAAGGCGCCGTAGCCGAGCGTGCGGCCGTCGTCCAGGGTCACTGTCCTCGCTTTGAGGTCGAGCGCCGTGGCGCCGGCCTTCACCAGCTCGATGTGGCGCTCGGCATAGAAGTCCGGCGGATGGAGGGGAATCCACTCTTCCGGCGCGGTGCCGGCGAGGAAGTCCTTCGAAAGATTGGGCCGATCGTAGGGGAGCTCACCCTCGGGACCCACGAGCAGGATGCGTCCGCCGTAGCCTTGGCGCCGCAGCTCTTCGGCGGCGGCGTTGCCCGCCGCGCCGGCGCCGATGATCACTACCGGGTCCGGACCCGGAGCCTGCCGTCGTGGCGGCTCGACCTTCCCGGCCACGGTGATCCGATCCCCCTGCCGCTCGACCTTGTAGCAGGCGACAGGGTTCAAGGCCGGCGCCTTCACGGCTTCGCCGGTACGCAGGCTGAAACAGGCGTGGTGCCACGGGCAGCGCACCGTCTCGCCCACCACGATCCCCTCGGCCAGCGGACCGCCGTAGTGGGAGCAGGTGCCGCCGATGGCGAAGATCTCCTCGCCCCGCCGCACCACCAGCACCGCCTCGCCGCCGCTGTGCCCGAGAAGCTGCCCGCCATCCGCCAGATCATCGAGAGAAATCCCCAGCGCCAGATCGGGTCCCGAAAGCTGTTGGTCCTCGCTCATCTCATCCTCCCTTCTCCGGCCGAGGTCTATCCTAACTCCTGAGGTTTTCGAGAAGCGAGGTATGTGCATCAGACCAAGGGCGTCTCGTCCGGAAGCAGTCGCCAGCCAGCGGCGGCACAACGCTCGAGCCAGCCGATCATCCAGCGGTTGAGGCGCTGGAGCTTTGCATTCTCCGGCTCAGCCTCCCGCCAAAGTTGAAGAACCAAGTCACCCTCCGCCTTCGACAGCCTCAGGGGCTTCTTTCGATGGGCAGCGATGACTCTGAGCCCGAGCCAGAACTGCACCTGCAGAGGACCCAGAACAGGGTTCTCCTCGTTCGGGGTCCGCTCAACCCAGGCCGAGCGCAGAACTGTGTCGCTGGCCCACACAAGCGCTGCCAGGGAGGGACTCACCCCAAAGAGTGCTCCGACACCGATCAGGCTCACGAGGTGCGCCGCGGTCGTGGATTGCCCGGCGGACCAAGGGTTGGCTTTCTGCTCGACCACGCCGAGCAATGCCGGTGTCTGGAATCTCTTGAGGCGCCTATCGTCCAGGAGAAACCACAAACTGTAGAGAGTTCCTGCCAACAAACCGGGATATAAAAATAGGTACGAACTCTTCAGCCAGCTTGGCGTGGCAATCCGGTCTAGAAATCTGTCTAAATCATCAGGTTCCAGATCTCCAGCCAACCGGATCGCATGGGATAGCGCTGACGCTGTTACTCCAGGCCGGTGCCACTCCATGATATCCGCAGTAAGAACAGCTCCTCGTGCAGGAGCAACCGCGAGGTCGGGTCTTCTATATCTTATGAGCTGGCGGGCGATGGACGGAAGCGCCTCTACCCCTTCCACGCCATACCTTAGGCACATCTCTTGCCACTGTTCCGCATCAATATATTTGATAACCGTAGAAGCAATTTCATCGACTTTAAATATCCCGCTAATATGATTCAGGGACGTTCGAATCACTCGATCGGCGAGAAGCTTTGCTCCCCTGTCCTCTGAGAGGACCTTGATCAATATGTCGAAAATGGAATCCAAGTTGCATCGAGCAAAACCAAGAAAAGAACTAAGGTGCTCTAGCGGGGTTTTCAGCGCAATATCCGCCAGTATCTCCTGATTCTTCTCCTCCGCCAATGCGGCTACAATTAATCTGTAGACTCCGGGGAGAGTGTCCCTTGCAAAGCTAAGGAACGAACCAAGATGTTCCAGCGGACTTGCCAGTATGGTTTCCATAAAAACCTTTTGATTCTTCTCATCTCCCAACGCCTCGCCAATCGCCTGGTAAACTCCCGGTAGTCTGTCACTCGCAGCACCAAGGAAAGCCTGTAACTGTTCCAGCGGAGTCTTCAGGGCAGTGTCTATGAGACTCCTCTGGTTCGGCTCATCCTCCAATATAGCTTCGAGCAATTTGTTGATCTCGGGTAACTCATCTTTCGCAATGTTAAGAAAAGATCCAAGCGCCCCTAGCTGAGCCCTCAAGGCAGTCTCTGCAAGGCCTTCCTGGTTCTTTTCGTCAGCCAAGGTGTGAATCAGAAATTTGTAGACTCCGGGCAGTTCGCCTCTCGTAAAGCTAAGAAAGAAGCCAAGACCCCCTAGATCACTCTTCGCCGCAGTCTCAGCAAGGATCTCCTGGTTCTTTTCATCACCTAAGGTGTGAATCAGAAATTTGTAAACTCCGGGCAGTTCGCCTCTCGTAAAGCTAAGAAAGAAGCTAAGGCTCCCTAGATCACTCCTCACTGCGGCCTCAGCAAGGATTCCCTGGTTCTTTTCGTCAGCCAAGGTGTGAAGCAGAAATTTGTAAACTCCGGGCAGTTCGCCTCTAGCGAAGCTAAGAAAAGAGCTAAGGCCCCCTAGTGGAGTCCTCAATGCAGTCTCGGCAAGGATTTCCTGGTTCTTTTTGTCAGCCAAGGCTTGAACCAGAAATTTGTAGACTTCAGGCAGTTCGCCTCTAGCAAATCCAAGAAAAGAGCTAAGACCCCCTAGCGGAGTCCTCAATGCAGTCGCGGCAAGGCTCTCTTTGTTCTTTTCGTCGCTCAAGGCATGAGCCAATGACCTGTGAAGCAAGGGCAGTTCGCCTCTTGTAAAGCTAAGAAAAGCGCTGAGGTCCAGTAGAGGATTTCTCAACGCATTTTCTACAAAAACTTCCTGATTCTTCTCTTCGCTTAAGGCCAGCGTTATTAATTTGTAGAGTCCAGACAGGTTGTTCTTCGAAAAACCTAAGAAATAGCTAAGGAAGTGCAGCGGAGTCCTGAGCGCAGTCTCTGCAAGGATCCCTTGATTCTTCTCGTCACTCAAGGTTTGAACCAGAAACTTGTAGACGCCCCCCAGTTCTTCTCTCGCAAATTTAAGAAAAGCACCAAGTTCCGCTAAAGGGCTCCTCAGCACGTTTTCAGCAAATACTTCTTGGGCTTTCTCTTCGCCCAAGGCCGTCACTAGTAATTTGTGGAGTCCAGGTAGATTGTTTCTCAAAAAACTGAAGAAATAAATAAGGAAGTGCAGTGGAGTCCTCAGGGCGGTGACTATAAGGATCCCCCGGTTCTTCTCTTCGCTCAAGCTTTCAACCAGAAACTGGTAGACTCCGGGCAACTCGCTTCTCGCGAAACTAAGCAAGGAACAAAGGCCCGCTAGGTCACTCCTCAGTGCAGTTTCGGCAAGGGTCTTCCGGTTCTTCTCGTTGCTCAAGGTTTCAACCATAAACTGGTAGGCTCCGGGCAGTTCGCCTTTCGCAAAACGTAGAAAGAAGACGAGGTACCCGAGGTTGGTCTTCAATGCGGTCGCGAAAAACTCACCGTGTTGGGAGAGCCTGTTGTCAATTTCTCCTACAGTCAGTACCTTATACTTTTCAAACATCTTCACCGTGGACGGAAGGTACTTCGGTTCAAAGGAAGTGGAAAACCACTGGGGAGAAGCAGCAATCGACGAGAGGACTGCCTTCGCCTCTGAATCGTCTTTCCGAAGCATGAGTCGTGTTGCGATCACCACGCCGGCAAAGGAGTCGTCTGTCGCAAGCATACAGAGATACCCTAGCCGGTCCACTTGCTTCAAGCTTGCAATTATCAGTTCGGCGATCCCAGGGTGAACTAGCCGGTAACGAACATGCCGGTTCTTTCCATGTTCTGAACGAACGATCCATCCCTTCTCGAGGAGCTTCTCCGAGAGGGCGACCCCGCCGAGATTTTCGGTGAGCGCAAGTTCGAGCGTAGCGAATACGGCGAGGCGGGTTACAGCTTCGCGTTGGGTAGGGCTCAGGTTCTGGAGATACTCCTTCTCGATATACCGCTTTGAGTCCTCTGGTTTCAGCTCCCAGTCGCCTCGCAGCAAATTCCGCGCCCGCAAAGTGATCGCAGAGCTAAAGGCGATCAAATCGCCACCGAAAAGCCGCAGCCAACTCTCGGTAACGGACTTAGGAGGGGTCGGAAGGCCGTAATCACCCGCGAACCGCGCGACGATGCGCTGGGACACGCCTACCAGAGCTTCCCCATCGATAGCCAGCTCGAGGGCCTCGCTATCGAGGATCTCGAGGGGATGCGCCCGGCCTCGGACGTCCGGTTCCAGAGTTATTAGCCGTCCGAGAAGAAGAAGCCGACTTCCGCTTCCAGCCAATTCTTGCCAGGCTTCAAACAGCCGGCTGGCGGCGGCTGGTGCGAGATGAACGTTGTCAATGATGTAGAGGACCCCCGCGTCTCCTCTCGTGGCCATGGCTTCAATGGCATCGGCCTGCTCAGCCTCGTCGCCTTCCGAGTCGGCAAGATCGAGGTAGTAGACGGGACGCCCCTGATAGTTGGAGCCGAAGGCGATGCACAGGGCCAGTGTAGTCTTACCTGCTGCCCCGCGGCCGCGCACGAGGGCCCAACCAGCCTGGCCAAGCCGCTCTTCCACCACGTCGGCCACGCGCGGGCGGTACACAGTCCCGGCCTGGTACTCGGACCGCCTCGGAGCAAAGGCGTCCGGCCGGTCCTCGGGCCCGAAAAGCCTCGGCACTTTGTCGACCACATCGAAAGGCAGACAGCTCACGGGCAGGTCCAAGGGGTCGGCCCAAAGACGGGCGAAAAGCGGCCGGCTCAGCTCAGTGACGAGCTGATCCCGGAAAAGAAAGAAGAGTCGATCTTTAGGGATGCCGAGGGTTAGCAGCCGCCGCCGGTAGGGATCGAGTTCCTCCGGAACAGGCAACCCGGCCCAAGCCGCGAAGAGAAAGGAGCCGATAGAGCTGGAGGCAAGCGCCTCGGCATTTTGGACATCCTCTTTGAGATGCCGCTCCCAAGACTCGCTGTGGGTAGCCTCAAGGAGGGCCGTGGTGCCGTCCTCCAACTCGGCTGTGGCATCGGGCAAGCCCTTTCGCGTGACGTCATCCGACCGCCGGCCCCCTGGAGTGAGCCGCCGGAATAGCTCGGGATGGGCGATCTGCGCGTATCCCTCAATCAGCCGCTGGAAGGTCCCAGGCGTCGCCTTGAGCGCCTCGACGGCCCGCTCGATCGCTCGGGGTGATGGATTCATGGCGGTTTTGCCCTATTGTATCTCCTCGCATTCCAGCATTCCCCTTGCCATTGGAACTTACCCCTCGAAGATGGCAAACTGCTCAAAGTCGAACGAGGTGGAACGCTGTCTCGACTCGAAAAACTGAAAGGAGATCGGTCTCATGCCAAAACGGACACGGTTCGCCCTCAACCCCCGCCTCCTCATCGCCCTCAAGCTGCTCGTCGTCCTGGCGGTGCTCTGTGTAACCCTCGCCCCCGCCCCCTCGCAGGCTGCCACCACCCGGTGTGGCACGGAGATCTACTATTGGGACTCCACCTTTACCGACAACGTTGGCCTTCGTGCCTGGCTGGCCATCGAGTGCGGCTGCGGCGCCTACGGTTGGGGAGTCATCACTCCCTATAGGACGTTCGACAACGCCGTCTGTTGACGTTCAGGCCGGCGGCAGCAGAAGCCGGAGGCCGGCGCTGGCGGCGGCGCGGTCGACGGTGAGCCAGACTTCGCCGCCCATCGCCTGGACGACTTCGCGCAGCGGCGCTTCGCCTGGCCCACCAGCGGCGAGCAGGTCGGCGTTCGACTCGCGTAACCGCCACAGCTCGGGCTCGGAGGCCTGCCAGAAGAGGTCCAGCGCCACCAGCTCCTGGTGCAGCCGCGACCGCAGAGTGATCCGGCTGACCGCAAAGTCGCGGCGCAGCCGGCCGAGCGTGGCCAGCAGCGACGCGACGAGAGTGGAGCCGTCGCTCAGACGGACTTCCGGCGTCTCCGCGTTGATCTCGATCGTCAGGTCGAGGTTCGCTCCGGCGGCGCGCACCAACTCGGAGATGAGGTCCTTGAGCGGCCGGCGTCCCCGCGCCTGGCTCTCACCCAGGAGAACCGCGGTGCCCAGGCGATCGACGAGCCCGGTCAGCCGCACGCCTTCGGCGAGCACGACGGAGCGGAGATCTTTGGCTTCGGCGTTCTCTTCGGGGGGAGCCAGCAGTGCGAGAGCTTCGGACGCCGCCCGCAAGCTGGCGAGCGAGCCCCGCAGCTCGCGCACCAACGGCTCGAAATCGTGCCCGGCCGGCCGGCTGCGGCGTTTCACGTCTCGGGCCTCCCCAGCAACTCGGCCACCGTCTTCATCAACTGGCGGGTGGAGAACGGCTTGCGAACGTAGGCGTCGGCGCCCTCCTCGAGGCCGCGCACGCGCTCGACCTCGCGGCCGCGCGCCGTCAGCAGCAGGATCTTCAAACCGGCAAGCTCCGGCCGTTCGCGCAGCCGCCGGCAGACCTCGAAGCCGTCGAGGCCGGGGAGCATCACGTCGAGGACCACGAGATCGAGCCGCCTTTCCTCCGCGGCGGCGAGCGCCTCCTCGCCGTCGCGCGCCACGCTCACCTCATAGCCCTGCTGGCGCAGCAGGAACTCGAGCGACAGGACGATGTTCGGCTCATCGTCGACGATCAGGACGCGACGCTTCGGCTCCATTCCGCTCCTCCCGTTGATGGGGTTGCCGCCACTTCGCCCGGCGCGATGGGCACCAGGACCACAAACCGCGCGCCGCCGGCGGCGGCATCCTCGACCCAGATGCGCCCGCCGTGCTGGGCGACGATGCGCCGGCAGATCGGCAGTCCCAGGCCGGTGCCCACCGGCGCCCCTGCCGGGCGCGACAGCTGCCGGAAGCGCTCGAAGATGGTCTCGCGATCCGCCACCGGCACGCCCGGTCCGTTGTCGCTGACCGAGATCTCCATACGGCCCGCGGCGCGCCGCGCCGCCGCCACCACTACCCGGCCGCCGTTCGGCGGGCAGAACTTGATGGCGTTCGACAAAAGGTTGACGACCACCTGAATCAGCCGGTCGCGGTCGCCGTGGAGGGAGAGCGGGTCGCGTCCGCGCCGGTACTCCACCGCCACGCCGCGCACGTTCGAGAGCTGGCGGAGCGATTCGACGGCCTCGCCAACGGCCTCGGCGAGACCGAAGGGATTGAGCGTCACTTCCTGATGGCCGGCTTCATTGCCGGCCTCGAGCTTCGCAAGGTCGAGGAGGTCGTGAATCAGCCGGCTCAGCCGGTCGTTCTCCATCTCGATGATGCGCAGGAACTCGGCGCGGCGCTCCACCGGCAGGTCAGGGTTGTCGTGCAGGATCTCGGCGAAGGCGCGGATGGCGGCGAGCGGCGTCCTCAGCTCGTGCGCCATGGTCGAGAGATAGTCGTCCTTGAGCCGGTCGACCTCGCGCAGCCGTTCGTTGACCCGCAACAGCTCGGCCGAGGCGGCTTCGAGCTGGTGCGACTTCTCGGCCAGCTCGCGGCTGGTGGCGAGCGCCCGCGAGGTCTCGTCGAGCAGCTCGACGACCTGGCCGACACCCAGCGACTGCTCCTCGGCGACCGTGGTGAGCGCCACCCGTGCCGATGCGGCGCCGGTGGTGCCGGCGAGCAACCGCTCGGCGTAGGCCAGCAGCTCGGGGTCGGCATAGACCTCGCGCTGGAGGTCGACGCCGCGCTCCTGCGCCCAGCCCACTAATGCGCTTTCGGTGCGCGCCTCGCCGAGGAACCGGGCGAGCAGCCCGCGCACCGAAGCGACCGGCGTGTCGGCGCTCCATACCGGCTCCTCCGATTCGCGGCGGCGGAAGACGTCCACGAAGCGCTGGGCCTGGCGCACCTCCACCGCGCTCTGACCGCCGAGCGAGGAGATGGCGATGAAGGCGAGCACGTTGACCAGCAGGCTCCAGGCGAGCGAGTGGGAGAGCGGATCGAGGCCGTCGAGCCCGAAGAGCGCGGAAGGACGGAGCCAGCGCAGACCGAAGGGGCCGTCGTCGACGAACGATTGCGACATCAGGCCGCTCGCCGCCAGGGTCGGCAAGGTCAGCGTGTAACCCCAGACGAGGAAGCCTCCGATCAGGCCGGCGAGCGCGCCGCGGCGGGTCGCGCCGCGCCAGTAGAGGCCGCCAAGGAGAGCCGGGGCCACCTGTGCGGCGGCGGCGAAGGAGATCAAGCCAATGGTGACCAGGGAGACGCCGGTACCGAGAAACACGGCGCAGCAATGGCCGAGCAGCAGGACGCCGACGATCGCCAGGCGCCGGCTGATCAGCAGCGGACGCCGGAAATCGCCGCCGGCCGGACCGGCGCGGCGCAGCAGCCACGGCAGCGCCAGGTCGTTGGCCACCATGTTGGAAAGTGCCAGGCTCTCCACGATCACCATGCCGGTCGCCGCCGAAAGGCCGCCGAGGAAGACGAACACCGCGAGCCCCGTGCGGCCGGCGGCGAGCGGCAGGGCGAGCACGTAGCTGTCGCCGGAGACCCCCGCCGTCGCCGGCGCGAGCCGTCCGGCAAGCGCGATCGGCAGCACGAAGACGTTGATCACCAGCAGATAGAGCGGCAGCAGCCAGGCCGAGGTCCGCAGGTGGCGCTCGTCGACGTTCTCGACGATTCCCACCTGGAACTGGCGGGGCAGGAACCAGAAGGCGAGCAAGGAGAGGAAAATCATCCACGCCCAGTCGCCGTCGCTGGCGCCGGTACGCGACAGCAGAATGCGCAGTTTGGGATCGGCGGCGGCACGGGCGAACAGCTCACCCAACCCGCCGTGCAGCCGCCAGACGACGAACACGCCGACGGCGAGGAAGGCGACGAGCTTGACGAGGGACTCGAAGGCGATGGCGAGCACGAGCCCGGAATGGTGCTCGGTCAGGTCGACGGAGCGGGTGCCGAAGAGAATTGCGAAGACGGCGAGCAGCCCGGCGCAGAAAAGCGACAACTGGTCGAACGGCAGCGGGCGCGGATGGGTGGACCGCCAGAGCAGCTCGAAGCTGCTGGCGACCGCCTTGAGCTGCAAGGCGATGTAGGGCACCGTGCCGACCACCGCCATCACCGCCACCACCGCGCCGAGGGCGGTGCTCTTGCCGTAGCGCGAGGCGATGAAATCGGCGATCGAAATCAGGCGCCCGGCCTTGGCGATGCGCAGGATCTTGCGATAGACGACCCAGCCGAGCACCGCGCCCAGCGTCGGTCCGAGGTAGATCGGCAGGAAGCCATAGCCGTCGTCGGCGGCGCGGCCGACGCTGCCGTAGAAGGTCCAGGCGGTGCAGTAGACGGCGAGCGACAGCGAGTACACCCAGGGGCCGGCGAGCGGGCGGGCGCCACGGGCGGCGCGGCGGTCGCCCAGCCAGGCGATGAGAAACAGCAGGCCGATGTAGGCCAGAGCGACCGCGACCAGGAGCGATGCCGAGAGCACCCGCGGCTTCACTCCCGGCGCGGCGGCCGGAGCGTCATCGCCAGCAGGGCGATGAGCAGCGTCCAGACGCCAAAGAGATAGATCCAGGTCAG
>DATIOS010000493.1:0-3111 GCA_035472915.1 Thermoanaerobaculia bacterium | reverse complement strand
GCCGCTCATCCCGCCGATCGAGCTGCTCGTGCCGATTCCTTCGGCCACGCTCCGGCAGGCGTTCACCGTGTTCAACAACAACACCGTGTTGCCGTTCCCGACGGATCTCTCGGGCCCGCCCTCGACCACGGTGCTGCTGCCGCTCTCGTCGGCGAACATGCGCGTCGTGATCGACTGACGCAGGCCGGTTCGACGCCGGTCGGGTGCGCGTTCGCGCGCCCCGGCCGGTGTGACAGGGCTGCGCGTTGGAGCGCAGTCAGTGTCGCACCCTTGGACTCGACCGGCTGCTTGGCCGTAGGCGTCGACGAAGTCGCGCCTCGGCCTGACGCTCTGCGCTCCATTGACGGTTCGAGCGGACCGAGAACGACTCAATCCTCGCGCCCCTTCCGCCCGACCACATCCACGCTTCGGCATACTGCCCCCAAAAGCCGGTGGGATGCGAATTGAGCTTCTTGATCAGGGCCGCCACCTGCTTCGATTCTTCAGCCGCCGCCTCGGCGTCGGATGGATGATCTAAATCCATACTGAGCGCGGAACAGCCTGAGAGCGAAATCAGCAGACCGGCGAAAAGAACCCACTGTCCTTTGCTCACACCTCACCTCCCCTTGACGGATATTTGATTTCATCCCATACACAAGAGTCATTCTGTCGCCGGCCGACGAGCGCCGCAATGGCATGTCCATGCTCAGGGTATCAGGTGGAGAGTGTCCCTCCCGAGGTCACAGCCGCATGTTCATGCGTTGCCCGAGTCAAGACCCAGGCCTTGACATCCTAGGCATCCCTGCTTACCATGCCTTGGCGTTCTAGGTTTCATCGAGCCGCTCCCCGGAGGTCAAGAATGGCGCGACAGAAAACGGATCAGAGGGCGGACCTGCTGCAGGGGACGCTCGACATGCTCATCCTGAAAGCCGTCTCGCTCGGGCGTCTGCACGGCTACGGCATCATTCAGCGCATCCGCCAGATGTCCGGCGAGATGCTGGAGGTGGAGCAGGGCTCTCTCTATCCGGCGCTCTACCGGATCGAGCTGCGGGGCTGGGTCTCCTCGAAGTGGGAGAAGAACGAGACCGGCCGCCGCGCCAAGTTCTACACCCTCACCAAGGCGGGCCGAAACCAGCTCGAAGCCGAGGAGGCGAGTTGGGATCGCCTGTCGCTCGCCATCGCCAACATGCGGCAGGCCACCTGAGGGGAATGATGATCATGGGACTGCTCAATCTTTTCTCGGCCCGGTTGCGCGCGCTTTTTGGGCGCGAGGCGGTCATCGGCGACATCGACGAGGAGCTGCGCCTTCACCTCGAGATGGCGGCGCAGGAGAATGTAGAGCGGGGAATGCCGCCGGAGGAGGCGCGGCGGGCGGCGCTGCGGAGCTTCGGCAATCTCGACAGCCTTCGGGAAAGGGCCTACGAGGTCCGCGGCGGCGGCCGGCTCGAAACTTTGTGGCAGGACGTGCGGTACGCGGCGCGGATGCTGGCGAAGCAACCGGGATTCACGGCGGTCGCGGCGCTCACGCTGGCGCTCTCACCTACTCCGCGATGACGTTCGTCCTGCGCACCGCCGGCGATCCGGCGGATCTCGCGCCTGCCGCCCGGCGCGAGATCCTGGCGATCGACAAAGATCAGCCCGTGTCGGAGGTCCGCACGATGGAGAGCTGGCTGGCCGAATCCCTGGCGCGAACCCGCTTCGGGACCCTGCTGCTCGGCGCCTTCGCGGGCCTTGCCCTCACCCTGTCGGCGGCCGGCCTCTATGGAGTGATGTCGTACTCGGTCGCCCAGCGCCAGAACGAGATCGGCGTCCGCATGGCCCTCGGCGCGAGGACCGGCGACGTGTTGCGGCTGGTGGTCCGGCAGGGGCTCGTGCTGGTGCTCGTGGGTGTAGCGCTCGGCCTGGCCGGAGCGCTCGCGCTGACCCGCGTCCTGGCGACCCTTCTCTATGATGTGAGCGCCACCGATCCCCTGACGTTCGCAATCCTCGCGCTGCTGCTCACGGCCGTCTCCGCGGTTGCCTGCTACATTCCCGCCCGGCGCGCGGCGCGCGTAGATCCGCTGATTGCGATGCGCTACGACTGAGCGAGCGCGGGTCGCTCAACGATTGAACGGAGTTTCGTTGATCCAGTGGAATCCCCGGCTCACCAGCAGGAACTTGGGGCTGTCGGCGTGGTGGAGGCCCGCCTGGATGCGGTGGCCGCCGAACGTCCCTTCCAGCGTGAGCCGGTCCGCTGCCGGCCGCCCGTAGGTGAGCGTTGACTTCCAACGTGGATCGTCGCGCTTGGTCAAGGCCAGCGTCTTGTGGATGGCGTCCACCTTGAGGGAGTAGCGCTGCCGGTGGTCGCTCGACAACTGGATCGCCATCACCGTGGGGTAGTCGAAGACCAGGCGCCGCCACTGGAGCTCTTCCACCGTTTGCGCATCCCTGACCTGACCGTCGATCTTTAGAACGTCGACATTCCAAACGCCGGACAACACCGCGTTCTCGGAAGAATAAAAAGTCTTCAGCTGACTGTAGCCCATGTGCAGGAAGAATGCCGTCACGCCGACGGCCAAAACCCCTTCCACAACCACCGCGGCGATCTGCCAACGCCGCCGGCGGAAGAATGGGCGCCAGGCGGCTGGTGCCACGGGCCGGTTCAGCACCAGCATGTCGAAGAGCCTCCTCACGTTGGGAACCGCCAGAAAGACCGCCATCGCCAGCAGGTGGGCCGAGAAGAGCTTGACCGGCACGTCATAGCAAAGGTTGAGCATGACGACATTGGTGAGGACGGGGATGGCGACGAGGGCTCCCAGCGACGCCGTGCGGCGGAACAGGAGCAGAACGCCGCCGGCCAGCTCAGACAATCCGGCGAAGATGGTGTAGGCCGTCGAAGCCCCCATGAAAGTCCACAACAGGCCCATCGGCGAGGCGTCGCCGAACGGCTGCAACAGGCGGCTGAGCGGCGGCCGGGGAAATTGCGACGGAACGGCCTTCAGCCCTCCGTATTCGATCAGGATCAGGCCGAGGCCAACCTCTACATAAACCTTCAGACCGGCGTAGAGCCGATCGTACTGGGTCCGCTTGCCGTCGAGCAGCGTCCAGACCAGTGCCGCCACCAGAGAAATCGCCAGCATGCAGAGGATCTGC
>DATIOS010000492.1:0-4148 GCA_035472915.1 Thermoanaerobaculia bacterium | reverse complement strand
CCTGCCGCCCGGGCGGAAGACGGGGGCCAGCTTGGCGAGCGACTCCAAGGTGACGCCGTCGCGGGGATGCTCGTCGGTGTCCACCTGGATGTCGCCCTTTTTCCCCGGCACCGTCACCGGCGCGATCTCGGCGGCGAAGCGGCCGGCGGCGCGGGCTCGCTCGCTACGGTTCTGGCTCTCGACCGCCCAGGCATCCGAAGCCGCACGGTCGATCCCCGTTTCTTCGGCCAGCTCCTCGGCCGTCTCGCCCATGACGAGCTTGGAGAGAGGATCGTTGAAGCCGTCCTGATACATGCCGTCGACGATCTCGGTGTGGCCCAACCGGTAGCCCCACCGTGCCCGGGGTAGAAGATAAGGAGTGTTGGACATGCTCTCCGTGCCGCCGGCGAGGACGACCTGCGCCTCGCCGAGGAGAATGGTGCGGGCGGCCGAGATCACCGCCTGCAGCCCCGAGCCGCAAGCTTGATTGACCGTGAAAGCCGGCCGGTCGACGGGCACGCCGGCGCGGTAGGCGATCTGCCGCGCCGTATTGGGCCCGCCCCCGGCCTGGCGGGCGTGGCCGAAGATCACCTGATCGACCCGCCCCGGTTCGAGACCCGCCCGCTCCAGGGCCGCCTTCGCCGCCGCCGTGCCGAGGTCCGCCGCCGTCAGCGGCGCCAAGACGCCGCCGAACCGGCCGATCGGCGTGCGCACCGGCGCGGCGAGGACGATGTCATCGTCCTTCTTTGGCATCACCAGCCCCGGAACTCGGGCTTGCGCTTGCTGATGTAGGCGTCGAGCCCTTCCTTGGCGTCCGGGCTTTCGAACAGCTGCTGCTGGAGCTCGCGCTCGATGGCGAGGCCGCTCTCGAACGGCACCTCGGCGCCCGACTGCACGGACCGCTTGATGCGGCCGACCGCCTTGGCCGCCTTGTTCGGCGGGCAGAACTGCTTGGCGTAGTCGTGGACCTGCGCCGCGAAGTTGTCGCCCTCGAAGATGTGGTTGACGATGCCGATGCGCTGCGCCTCCTCGAAGTCGATCAGCCGGCCGGTGACCATCAGCTCGATGGACTGGCTCTTGCCGACGCGGCGGGCGAGCCGCTGCGTGCCGCCGGTGCCGGGGAGCACGCCGAGGGTGACCTCGGGCAGGCCGACCTTGCCGGTGCCCTTCTTGGCGATCAGCACGTCTGCCGCCATGGCGATCTCGAGACCGCCGCCGACCGTGTGGCCTTCCAGCGCGGCGATGACCAGCTTGGGCGTCTGCTCCAGGCGGTTGAGCGTTTCGTTGGCGTGCAGGCAGAAGTAGTACTTGAAGTACGGATCGGACGACTTCAGCATGTTGATGTTGGCGCCGGCGCAGAAGAACTTCTCGCCCTCGCCGCGCACGACGATGACGTAGACGTCCTTCTCGAAGCGTGCCTGGAGGATGGCCTCGTCGAGCTGGCGCATCATCTCGTGGGTGTAGGTGTTGGCCGGCGGATCGTCGAGCGTCAGGTAGGCGACGCCGTCTTTCACGTCGTAGTGAACCAGCGTCTTCTTGGCGGCGGTCGGTTCCGCAGTCGTGGTCTCAGCCATATGGAAGTCTCCTCTCGTCAGGATTGGATGGATTTGGGAGCCGGGCCGAAGCCGCCCGGTCAGGATGTCGCGCGTATTGTCCCACGAGGAGGGGGGAGCGTCCAGCGGGGGGTGTGCACGGACGATCACGGACAGGCAGGTACAAGCACGGACGATCCAGGCCAGATCCTCCTTGTCCATGATCATCATTGCTCGTCCTTGAACGTCCTTGTTCCCTTCTTCTCCCCTTGACGCCTTAGGGGAGATCGCTTATTCTTCCCCTGGTCAGTTTAGGGGAGATTCATCATGGCGAAGATGGACCTGCTGCAGGGAACTCTGGACGTCCTCATTCTGAAGGCTCTTTCCTGGGGACCTCTCCACGGCTACGCGGTCGTGCGCTGGATCACCCAACGGACGGACGACGCGCTCCGGATCGAAGAGGGCGCCCTCTATCCGGCGCTCCACCGCATGGAGCAGCGGGAGTGGATTGAAGCCGAGTGGGGAGTCTCCGAGAACAATCGCCGCGCCAAGTTCTACCGATTGACCGAGATCGGACGCAAGCAACTTCACGCCGAGGCCGAATCGTGGCGGCGCTACGCCGAGGCTGTGGGCAAGGTGCTGGCGACCGCGACGGCCTGAAGGAGGGAAGGAAGACCATGGCTTCATGGCGGCGCGTCTTTCGGCTTCACCTGCGGAAAGGCACGGTGGAGCAGGACGTGAACGACGAGATCGCCTTTCACCTCGAGCAGGCGACGCGCGAGCTGATGGCCGACGGCCACGAGCCGCAAGCCGCTCGCGACGAGGCGATGCGCCGCTTTGGCGAGGTGGAGAGGATCCGGCGAACCTGCCGGCAGATCGGCCGCCAGCGGCAGCGCGGGCGGCGGCGGATCGAGGTTCTTTCCGAGCTGGTGCAGGACGCCTTCTTCGGCATGCGACAACTGCGCAAGGCGCCGGCCTTCACGCTGATCGCCGTCCTCACCCTGGCGCTCGGCATCGGCGCCACGACGGCCATCTTCAGTCTGCTCGACGCGGTCGTGTTGCGCCCTTTGCCGTTTCCTCATCCCGAGCGGATCGTCATCCTCTTCATGACGGACCATGACGAGCTGCGGTCGATTTCGGCCGGCAACTTCTTCGCCTACCGCGCTGGTTCTCGATCTTTCTCCGTCCTGTCCGCCAGGACCGACGGCAGCTTCAACCTGGCGGGCGAGGGCGAGCCGGAACGGGTGGTCGGCGCCCGGGTTTCGGCGGGCTTCTTCGAGGCTTTCGGCGTCAAGCCGCTCCTTGGGCGTGTGATCCAGGCGGCGGACGACAGTGCAGGCCGCGGCCGGGTTGTGGTGCTGTCCTACCGCCTGTGGCACGACCGTTTCGCGGCCGATCCGCGGGTGGTGGGGCGCGAGATCCACTTGAATGGAGTGGTCCATGAAGTCATCGGCGTGATGCCGGCGAGCTACGAGCTGCGGGCCGGCGATTCCCGGCTCTGGGTGCCGCTGGCCCTCACTCCCGAGCAGGCATCCAACTACGGCGACAGCTACCTGCGGCTGTACGGCCGCCTGCGGCCGGGAATCTCCCGCGATGCTGCCCAGGCCGAGCTGACGGCCATCGCCAAACGGCTGGAGACTGTCGATCTGCGCTCCAATCGCGGCCGTGGGGTGAAGGTCGAGGCCTTCGTGGACCGCCTCCTGGGCGGTCTGCGCCGGCGTCTTCTCATCCTCCTGGGAGCGGTGGGCTGCGTGCTGCTCATCGCCTGCGTCAACGTGGCGAACCTGCTGCTCGCCCGGGGCGCAGCCCGTTCGCGAGAAATCGCCATCCGCGCTGCCTTGGGAGCCGGCCGCTGGCGTATCGTCCGCCAGCTCCTTACCGAGAGCCTGGTGCTGAGCCTCGCCGGTGCCTTCGCTGGCGTCGGCCTCGCCCATCTCGTGCTTCGGGGCCTGGTGGCGGCCAGCCCGGCGGGGGTGCCGCGCCTGGACTCGGCGGGGATCGACGGGCCGGCGCTCGCCGTGTCGTTCGCTCTTGCCCTCGCCGCGAGCGTCCTCTCCGGGATGGTGCCGGCCTTGCGGACCGCCCGGCCGGATCTCCAGACCCTGCTGAAGGAAGGCGGGCGCAGCTTCGGGTCGGGTTCCCCCCGGGACCGTGTACGCACCGGCCTGCTGGTGGCCGAAGTGGCGCTGGCCCTGGTGCTGCTGGCCGGCGCCGGTCTGCTGATTCGTAGCGCCATCGGTCTTCAGCGCGTGCCGGTCGGATTCGAGCCCGCCGGGGTACTGACAGCGCAGCTCTCTCTCCCCCGGGCCGACTATCCGGAGCCGGATCGCGCCGTGGCCGCCGTCCAGCGTGTGGTGGACGAGGTGGGCCGCCTCCCGGGCGTCGAGTCCGCAGCCGCGGTTTCGATCCTGCCGCTGTCGCACAATGATTCTTCCTCGTCTCTGGAGATCGAGGGTCACCCGCTGCCGCCGGAGAGGCGTTTGGAGGCCAGCACCCGCGAGGTCAGCCCGGGCTATTTCCACGCGATGCGCATCCCTCTCCTTCACGGCCGCGACCTCACGGCCGCCGATCGCGCGGGAGCCGCCCCTGTGGTGGCCATCAGCCCGGCTCTGGCGCGGCTCGCCTGGCCCGGGGAGG
>DATIOS010000491.1:0-12418 GCA_035472915.1 Thermoanaerobaculia bacterium | reverse complement strand
CGCTCAGCTTGGCCCGCATGCCAGCGATCGATGCCGCCGGGTCGGACGCCGTGCGCACTGCAACTCCCATGCGCCCGGGCCAGCGGAAGGGTGCCTGCCGCAACGGGATGTACACCTGGGGGAGCGATTCGCCGTCGAGGGATTCGCGCTTGATATGGCGGACAACGCCTACGACCTCGATCGCCGGGCTCTTGGAGCCCGGGCCCCCCGACTTCAGTCGCTTGCCGATCGGATCCTCGTTCGGCCAGTAGCGATGCGCCAACACGTCGTCGATGACGGTGACGGGCGGCGACTGCTTGACGTCCTGATCGGAGACGAATCGACCCCGCAGGAGCGTCAAGCCGATCGCCTTCGCATAGCCGGGTGTGGCGATGAAGGTCTCCACCTTGCCCTGGGACTTGGTGGCAACGCCCTGGTCGCCCTCGGGCGCCAGGTCGCCGGACCACGTCAGCTCGGTGCTGAAAGGGGGCACGGCGACAGCGCCCACCTGCTGCACGCCGGGCAGCGTCGCAACGGCGCTCATATAGCGGTCGAAAAAGCCCTGGAAGTCGGTGGCCTTGCCGTATTTTTGAAAAGGCAACGCCAATTCCGCGACCACGACGTTCTCCGCGTTGAAGCCGGGATTGACCCGCTGCAGGCGAACGAAGCTCTTGGTCATCAGGCCGGCGCCGATCAAGAGGACCAGCGTCAGGGCCACCTCGGCGACCACCAGCGCCGCGCGCAGGCGGTTGCGGGCGACCCCCATCCCGCTGCCCCGGCTGCCTTCCTTCAACGACTTCGTCAGGTCAGGCCGCGCGCTGATGAAGGCCGGAGCCAGGCCGAACAGCAAACCGGTCACCACGGAGAGCAAGATCCCGAAGGCAAAAACCTCCGGTTCCAGGTGGACGGCGTGGAAGCGTGGAATGTTCTCCGCCGCCAGGACGACCAGGAGGCGGGTGGCCCACAACCCCAGCAGCAGGCCCAGCACGCCGCCGAGCAGGGATAGCACGAGGCTCTCGGTCAGCAGCTGTTGGATCAACCGCCGCCGGCTCGAGCCGAGGGCGACCCGAACGGCGATCTCCCGCTGCCGGGCCGTCGCTCGCACCAGCAGGAGATTGGCGACGTTGGCGCAGGCGATGAGCAGCACCAGGACGACGGCGCCGAAAAGCAGCAGCAGGCCGGAGCGCACCTTGCCGACGATCTCCTCGGTGAGCGGGATGACGAGAATTCCCCAGCCGTTCTCCGCCCGGTAGATGGTGGGATAGTCCTTCAGCATAGTGGCGGCGAGTGCGTTCATCTCCGCCTGTGCCTGCTCGACGCTGACACCGGGAGCGAGACGGCCGACGACGTTGAGCTGCCGGGCATTGCGAGTCGGCAGGTCCGCGGGATCGATGGCGAGCGGGACCCACAACGCCACGTCCGGTTCCGGGAAGTCGAAATCCGGAGACATGACTCCAATCACCTTGTAGATCTGACCGTCGAGATTGAGCGTGCGGCCCAGCACGGAGCGGTCGCGAGCGAACTGGCGCTGCCAGAACCCGTGACTCAGGACCACGACCAGCTCCTTTCCGGGCTGATCGTCGTCCCGCGTGAAGACGCGGCCCAGCTCGGCGTGGACTCCCAGCGCTGGAAACAGGGAGGCTGATGTGGCTACGCCGAGGATGCGCACCGGCTCCTGCCTGCCGGTCATGGTGTAGCTCCAGGGGTAGTACGCCGCCAGTTGCTCGAAGGCCTTGCTCTTCTGGTAGTCCAGGAACTCCGGGATGGAGATCTTCAGCCGCGGAACGTCCTGCAGCACCTTCTGGTTCCACAGCACGATGAGGCGATCGGCGGCCTTGAAGGGGAGGGGGCGAAGCAAAACGGTATTGACGACTGAGAAAACGGCGGTCGCCGCTCCCAGGCTGAGAGACAAGGTGATCAGCGCCGTGGCCAGGAAGCCCGGCTTCCGCAACAACGTCCGCACTGAAAAGGAAAGATCCTGCCGAATCGACATGTCTCCTCCTGACTAGGGTCTATTGAACGCGGAACCGAGATCGGACAGCCTGCTCGACACAGCCCGCTCGAAGCACAACGTGAGCCGCTCGGCCAGGATACGGACTCCCGGCTCGAGCACCAGGGTTTCGTGCGGCGCGGGAATCTCGTGGATCTCGACCCCGTTCAAGGCCATCTCTCCCCATCCCAGCGTCGGATCGTCTGGCGCCTTGCCAGTCTGGTTGAGGCCCCTGAAGAGGACCAAGGAGCCGGGATAAACCTGAGGCTTATACGCACGAGCGGCCTCAGAGTTCGCGCGATAGACGCGATACAGGCGCCGGGCGTGGGCTACGTCGATGTCGAAGGTTAGTAACTCGTGCTGCCGGGCAACGTCCAGAACTCGCTCGAGCTGCTCCTCGAGGCCGCCGAGCCGGCGCAACTCTTCGGGTGGAATCCGTACTTGGGGGGCGAGAAGGTCGGCGAGCACCTCCGCGTCGTCCTGCACGCTGGATGTGCTCCACAGCCCAACGTCGAGCAAGGCTACCACACCCACCTCGGCGCCGGCCGCTATCAGCCGCTGCGCCATCTCATAGGCGACGAGACCACCGTACGACCAGCCGCCGAGGAGGTACGGGCCCAGCGGCTGCACCCGCCGGACGGCTTCGAGGTAGAGGGACGCCATCTCGGCCACTGTGGTGAGCGGCTCATCCCCCTCTTCCCGGCCGCGCGCCTGCAGGCCGTAGAAGGGGCGGTCCAGGCCGAGATGGTAGGCCAGGGTGGTGTAGCAGAACACGTTGCCTCCCCCTGGATGCACACAGAAAAAAGGCGTCTGCGTCCCTTCCGGCTGGATCGCTACCAGGCAGGAAGGAACGGGTGACGAATCGCTCTCCTGGCGCAGCAACTCGGCCACTCCGGCGATCGTGCCGGCAGAAAAGAAGCTGGCGAGCGGCAGCTCGCGGCCGAAGCGCCGGCGCAGCCGGGCGACCAGGCGGAGCGCCAGCAGGGAATGGCCTCCCAAGTCCAAGAAGTCATCGTGAATGCCGATCGGCCGCCGAGTGAAAATATCTTCCCAGATCCCGAGCAGCGCCAACTCCAGCGGGTCTCGGGGCATCGTGGCGGCAGCGGAGCGTAGCGGCTCTGTCGCGAGGGAAGCCGCGAGCGCTTTGCGGTCCACCTTGTTATTCGGCGTCAGCGGCAGGCTCTGACGCAGCGCCAGCAGCGCCGGAACCATCACCGCGGGGAGCTGGCGTTCCAGGGCGCTGCGCAGCCCCTCGACACCGAAAGCCGCGGTCTCATCCGGCACGACGAAGGCGGCCAGCTCCTTGCCGCCTGCCGGTGAGTCGACGGCCAGGACGATCGACTCGCGGACCTGGGGTTGCCGCGCCAACACCGCTTCGATCTCTCCCAGCTCGATCCGGTAGCCGCGGATCTTGACCTGGTGATCGTAGCGCCCGAGGAACTCGATGGTGCCGTCCACCTGGTGCCGCGCGACATCCCCGGTGCGGTACAGGCGAGCGCCGGGGCGGTCGGAGAAAGGATGAGGAATGAACTTCTCGGCGGTGAGATCGGGCCGCCGGTAATAGCCGCGAGCCAGGCCCTCGCCGCCGGCGAAGAGCTCGCCGCGGACGCCGGCCGGCACCGGCTGGAAGTCCGCATCGAGAATGTAGGCTTGACTATTGGCGATCGGACGGCCGATGGGCATCGGATCCGGGACCTCGTCGCCCCCGGTCCGGCAATAGGCCGTCGTGAAGGTGGTGTTCTCGGTGGGCCCATAGCCGTCGATGACCTCGCACCCGGGAAAGGCGGCGATCAACCGCCGCACCGGCACGGGAGAGACGACGTCGCCGCCCACCAGCACGTGGGCGACGCCGGAAAGGCCGGTCAGGTGCTGGTCCACCATCTCGTGGAGCAACGCGGCCGTCAGCCAAACGGTGTCGATCGCGTGGCGTTGCACGGCGCCGGCGATCTCTGCCAGGGTGAAGCCCGCCGGCAGGATGACCAACCGGCCGCCATTGAGCAGCGCTCCCCAGATCTCCACCGTCGACGCGTCGAACGTCATCGGAGCGGAATGGAGGAAGACCGAGCCGGAGTCGGGGTGCAGGTAGTCGGTGTCTCGAACCAGGCGCACGATGTTGCCGTGGGTAATCGCCACCCCTTTGGGCACTCCGCTGGAACCTGAGGTGAACATCACGTAGGCGAGGTGGTCCGGCGTCACCGCGCTGGGAGCCAAGGCGGCGGCGGTCGCCACGGGCACCGCCGCGCCCAGCACGAGGACCGTGAGACCCGCGTCCGAGCAGCGGGAAGCAAAGCGCTCCGCGGCCAGGACGATCCGGACCCCGGCCTCCCGCAGGACCAGCGACAGCCGTTCGTCAGGCCAGGCGGGATCGAGTGGCAGGAAGGCGGCGCCAGCCTGCAGGATGCCCAGCATGCCGGCGATGGCCGCGGGCGAGCGCTCCGCGAGCAGCCCAACCAGAACCTCGGGACCCGCTCCGCTCCCCGGCAGGCAGCGGGCCAACTCACTGGACCGCAGGGCGAGATCCCGATAGGTAAGGACCTCCTCACCCTGGATGACGGCGACGGCGCCGGGAGACCGCTCGACCTGCAACGCGAAGAGCTGAGGGATCGAGAGGCGAGGATAGGCCGTCTCGATGCCGTTGCCGTCGCGGAGGATCTGCTCGCGTTCGCTCGGCGCCAGCAGCGACAGATCGGCCAGACGTCCCTGTTCGCCGTCCGGGAACGACGACAGCAGGTGAACGAGATGGCGCAGCATCCTGTCGACCGTGGCGCTGTCGAACCGACCGCCCTCGAAGAGGATCTCCAGGGTCAGCGCTCGGCCAGGCCTGGCGACCAGGGCGAGGGGAAGATTGCTCCGCGCCAGATAGCGCGACTCGCCGAGCGCGAAGGCATCCGGGCGCGACCCATCGCTCGCCGGGACGCCGGGGATGTTCTCGAAGACGACGATGCTCTCGAACAGCGGCAAGCCGGCGGGGAAGCCGATCCACCGCTGGATGTCGGCGAGCGCTGAGTACTCGTAAAGCTGAAGGTCGAACGAGAGCGCGCACAGGCGGCGCAACCAGGCGGCGAGGCCCGCTTCCGGCTCGACGCACACCCGCAGCGGCAGGGTGTTGATGAAGAGGCCCACCATGGTTTCCACTCCGGCGAGCCGCGGTGGCCGCCCCGAAACCGTGACCCCGAAAACCGTGTCGCGCTCGCCGCCATAGCGGCTCAACAACAACGCCCATGCTCCCTGGACGAGCGTGTTCAAGGTCGCCTGATGGCGGCGCGCGAGCTGCTCGAGGGCTGCGCTCAAAGCTTCCGCAAGCGCGACCGCGACCTTGCCGGGTTCCCCGGCCTGGATCGAGGCGCGGTCGACGCCGAGGCTTGTCGGCGAGGTGAAGCTCCCCAGCGTGCCTCTCCAATAGGCCTCGGCGGCCTGCCGGTCCTGCTTCTCCAGCCAGGCGATGTAGTCGCGGTAGGGGCGGGTGCGTGGCAGCTCGAGCTCTTCACCCTGCCGGTAGGCCTGGTACAACGCCATCAGCTCGCTGAAGACGATCGGCACCGACCAGGCATCCATCAGGGCGTGGTGATAGGTGACCACGAGGTGGCAGCGCTCGGTGCTCTGGCGAATCTGCGTCAGCCGCACGAGCGGCGGCACGGCAAGGTCGAAACCACGAAGGCGGTCGGCCCGCAGGAACCGCTCCACCTCCTTCGTCTGGGCGTCCGGCGGCAAAGCCCGCCAGTCGAGCTCCGTAACCGGCAGCTCAACCTGCCGGAGAACGATCTGGCGCGGCTTGTCCTGGCGCCAGTGGAAGGCGGTCCGCAGCACCGAATGCCTGGCGGCAAGCCGTTGGCAGGCGAAGCGCAGGGCACCGAGATCAAAGCCCCGAGGATCCGTGACCGCGGTGACGATCTGGTCGACATAGAGGCCGCCGCCGGGTTCGAGAAGGGAGTGAAAGAGCATTCCCTCCTGCAGCGGCGAGAGAGGATAGATGTCCTCGACGTTCGCCTGTTTCACCATCGCGCGCAGGCTCGGCTAGTCGGCGTCATTCCCGAACGACTCCATGATCTCGTCGAGCTCTTCCTGGTTCAATCCGGCGATTGGGAAGTCGGTGGGCAGGTAGCGCGCCGCATCCGCCGACGCCGACTGCGCGATCAGGGACCGCAGGGTCGCCAGAGCCGCCCGGCCCAACCCGGCCGCGACCTCCCGGAGCCCTTCGACGCCGTTCCAGGCCCACTCGATCACCAGCCTCTCCTGCTCCAGGCGCGCCTGGATTTCGAGGCCATAGCCATTCACGCCGGCCGCGCTGCAAGCCCGTATACGGGGGTCGCTCGGCGCTCCGGAAGCGACGAAGAGAACGTCGCTTTGCGGCAGCTCGGAGAGCCGCTGCACCAGCCCCGCGTCCGGGTGGAGGTGGCGCAACAGGCCGTAGCCGCTGCCGCCCGCCGGGATTCTCCGCCACGTTTCCTTGACCGCACCCAGGAGCTCGCTCTCGTTCGCCGCCGCGGTGAGATCGAGCCCGAGCGGAAAGACGGCGGCGAAGCAACCCACCAGACGCGAGAGGTCCAGCCTGTCCACTTCCTCCGGCAACGGCCGGCGGAGAATGTCGAGTCGAACGGTCCTGCTGCCCGTCCACTCGGCCAGGGCTCCGGCGACCGCCGCGACCAATACCTCCTCGAGGCGGGCGCGATAGGTTGCGAGCACCGTGCCGGTGAGCAGGGCGGTCTCCGCCGGCTCCAGCCAGACCGCCTCGACCCCGCGGCTCTCCCCCTCACCTCCAGGCGCCGGCACCGCCAGCGGCAGCCGATGGCCGGCGTCCTGCGCCAACCAGAACGGGATCTCTTCCTGGACCTCTTCCGCGAGCACACGGTCGGTGAATTGCCGGACGGCACGTCCGAACCTGCCCGGGCGGCTCTCGATATCGCCGCGCAGCTGCGCCTCGATCTCGGCGAGGAGAATCGGCAGCGACTCCCCGTCGGCTACCAGGCCATGCAGGGCCATCCCCAGGCGAGCTTCAGCTCCCAGGCGGAACAGCACGCAGCCCACCAGCTGCCCGGCCGCCGGTCCAAGACCTGCCGCCAGCGCCCTGAGCTCCGCTTCGGCCACCCCCGCGCGCGCCGCGGGATCGCACCGCGAGAGGTCGATCTCGAGGAGCACGGGCCTGCGCCCGGCCGCGGCCTGCTGCCAACCGGCGGCAGTGCGTTCCAGCAATAACCCGAGCGCCTCCTGATGTCCGATCACATTCGCCAGCGCCGCCTCGATCGTCGCCAGCCCGATTCCAGGCTCGAGGGTGAGCCAAAGCGTGTGGGCGTTGCCTTCGCTGCCAGCCGCGAGCCAGAGATACTGGCCGGGCAGGAGCGGCATGGGGCCGCCGGCCGAGGCGAAATCGCCGACCCACTCCGATCTCAGGGTCGCGACGATCTCGGCGATGGTCTGGCGCTCGAAGAGATGGCGAACCGAGAGCTCGACGCCGAGCTGGCGAGCTCGCGCGAGAAGCTGGACACCCTTGACGGAGTCGCCGCCGAGGGCGAAGAAGTTATCGTGGATCCCAACCTGCGCGACTCCCAGCAGGCTCTCCCAGATCCGGGCCAGCTGCTCCTCGAGCGCGTTGCGCGGCGCCGCGTAACCTGTCGATGCGTCCGTCGAGGAGAAGGTCACAGCGGGCAGTGCCCGCCGGTCCACCTTGCCGTTTGGCGACAGTGGAAACTGCTCGAGGACGACAAAATGAGCTGGCACCATGTAGGCCGGCAGCTTCTCCTGCAAGTGGGCGCGCAGGCGATCCAGGAGCAACTCCGCGGAATCGGCGGCCGTCGGGGCACCGGCGGTTGCCGGCGCCGCCTTGTCGTCGCCGGTGCCGGCGGTGCTGGCGACCATGGCCAGGTCGTCGGCGATCCCTCCGCCCACCAACGAATGGAGCAGCACGTCGTCGTCGTGCAGATCGAAGCGCGCACGGATGCGCTCGAAGGCAAGGTTCCCGATCGGGCATAGCCCCAGGCGCAGGTCGGGTGCGACCGTCATCAAGAGCTGGCACATCGCACCGGCTTCCAGGAGGGAGTAGGCGCGGGCTCGCTCGCCGTAGATGGGGGCGATGGCGCTCATTCGGCCGATGAGAAAAAGCGAGAACGCGGACTGCCCGAAGAGCCCCTGGTTCACGGGGAAATGGATGTCCGCGTCGAGCTCCCGCTCGTCCAGCAGCACCAGCCGGTGCCACTTCGAGTGGTAGTAGTAGAGACCGCCGGCCAGCCCTTCCACCCGACCGGGCCCAACGTACGCATAGACCTGCACGGGATGGAGGTCTCCCGCCGACGGGTAGCGGTATTTCGGCAGCGGCAGGGCTGCGAGCTCGAGTGGCATCAGCGCCGCCAGCAGGCGGCTGAGGTCGCTGAACGGGACCGGACGGGACAGGAGCTGGCGGAAGCTGGCCCGTCGCCGATAGGCGCGCAACAGCTCAGGGTCCAACTCGGGGCGGGCCAGATCGACCGCAGGACTTTCCACCAGATCGCGTCGAACGCCGGGTTGGCTGAGCTTGAGCTCCAACTGCTCGAGCTCGCTCTCCAGGGTCGCTCCGGCCGGCATCCTGGGGGCGGAGCCGCGGGGAGGCTGCGGGCCGCTCACGGCGCCGGAGGCCGGCACGGCAACGCCCTCGCCGGTCGCGGGCGCCTCGGCTGCCGCCGTGTAGCTCCCCTGCCGCGGGCGTCCGCCGAGCAGCGAGTACAGCAGCACGTCGCCGTCGTCGAGCCCGAACCTTTCGCGCAGGCTGTCGAAGCCGGTGAGAGAACCAACCGGACACAGGCCGAGCGCGTGCTCCGGAGCGATCGTCATCAGCAGCTGGCTCATGTACCCCGCTTCCAGCATCGCGTAGTCGAGCGCCATGGGGCCATACATGGGCTCGATGGCGGCCAGCCTCCCGACCAGGAAGATGGAAAATGCGGAGGACTCGAAGCTCTTCTGATTGACTGGATAGTGGATGTCACGGCCGATCAGGTCGCCCTCCGCGAGCAGCACCAGCCGGTGCTCGCGGGGATGGTGATAGTAGATGCCGGCGGCCAGTCCCGCGACTCCGCCAGGGCGGACGAAGAGGTACGCCTGCACGGGATAGAGGTTGCCCGCCGACGGATAGCGATACTTCGGGAAGGGCAGTTTCTCCAGCTCGATCTGCAGGAGCGAGCCGAGGAGATCCCCGAGGTCGGAGAGCGCTACCGGCTCGGGCTGGAACTCCCGGTGACTGCGACGGCAAAGGTAGACGTCGGCCAGCTCGGCAAGGTCGGCGTTGCCGGTCAGATCGACGGCAGGGCGCCGTCCGTCGCCGCGTCGCAAGCCGGGCTCGCTCAGCTTGAACTCGAGCTTTTCGAGCTGCCCGGCATGGGCGGGGAGCATCGGCACCGGCGCCAGGTCGGGCCGGATCGCGGCGGCGCCGGCGGGCGCCATGAGCTTGGTTTCGGCGGCGCGGTCGGCCACCACGTAGGCGACCAGCCGGCGGTTGGTGCGCGGCGCACCCACCGCCGTCACCACCGCGGCGCGAACCGCCGGATTCTGCTCCAGCACCGACTCGATCTCCCCCAGCTCGATGCGGTAGCCCTGAACCTTGACCTGAAAGTCCTCGCGGCCCAGGAACTCGATCTCACCGCCGGGCAGATACCTGCCCAGATCCCCCGTCCGGTACAGACGCTCCCCCGTGCGCGGATGCTCCACGAAGCTCGACGACGTCTTCTCCTCGTCGCGCCAGTACCCCAGCGCCAGACCGACGCCGCCGATGTACAACGAGCCCGGCACCCACAGCGGACGCGGCTCCAGATCCCCGCCCAGCACATGGAACCGCTGGTTGACCATCGGACGACCGTACGGAATGCTCGACCATCCCGCATCCACCTCCTCGATCCGGTACAGGATCGACCAGATCGAAGCCTCCGTCGCACCTCCGAGGCTCACCACCTCCACGCCCGGGCACAGAGCCCGAATCCGCTCCGGCAAGCGCAGTGGAATCCAGTCCCCGCTCAACAGTGCCAGACGCAACGGCGCCGCCACCGCAACCTCGCCCTGATTCTCCACGAACATCTCCAGCAGCGCCGGCACCGAGTTCCACACCGTCACGCCGTAGGCCTCCACCAACTCCCGCCAACGCGACGGCTCCCGCGCCGCCCACGGCTCCGGTAGCACCAACGCGCCACCCACCGACAGCAGACCAAAGATGTCGTAGACCGACAGATCGAAGCTCAACGACGACAGACCCAGCACCCGGTCCCCCTCACCCACCAAGAACCGCGCGTTGACGTCGACGATCGTGTTGAGCGCACCCCGATGATCGATCATCACCCCCTTCGGCTGCCCGGTCGATCCCGAGGTGAAGATCACGTAGGCCAGATCCCCGGCACCCTGCACCGGTTCCAGATCCGACCCCGGCTCGCCCGCCAGATCCTCCCCGCCCACCACCAACCGCAGCACGCCCTCCGGCCAATCCACCCGACCATCCACCGACGCCTGCGTCAGCACCCACCGCACCTCGCCGCGCTCCAATAGGTGGGTCAGCCGCTCCCGCGGCAGGTCCGCGTCGATCGGCAGGTACGCCGCACCCGACACCAGCACACCCAGCACGCCCACCACCTGCTCCCAACCCTTCTCCATCACCACGCCCACCAGATGGTTGGGCGCCGCGCCCAACCGCCGCAGACGGTGGCCGATCTGATTGGCCTGACGCCACAGCTCGCCGTAGCGGATCTCCACCCCGCCGCAAACCACCGCCAGACGCTCTGGATGGAGCCGCGCCCGCGCCGCCACCGCCGCGTGCAACAGACCTTCCGGAATCTCCCTCGACGTGGCGTTGGCCGCCGACTGAAGCTCCAGGTGGGATTGCGGCAGCAAACCGCTCACCGCCGCCGACCACGCCGGCTCCTCCTCCGACAGACGCCGCAGCAGACCGCAATACGCCGCGAACATCGCGTCCAGCAAGCCCGCCGGAAACAGATCCTCCACCGCGTCCCAGTGGAAGACCAGACCGCCGCTGCTCTGTTCCGTCACCTGGTGATCCAGCCAGACCTGCGGCGTCTGGGTGATCGCAAAGGCAGACTCCTGCTCCGCCTCTGGCTCCTCTTCCACAAGCTCGACAGGTTCCCCGTCGCGGCTGCCGAAGAGCAGGCTGGTGAAGACGACGGGCATCAAGGCACCCGGCATCCTGCCCTGGCTGCGCGCCAGCTCGCGCAGCACGCGGACACCGCTGAAGAAGCGGTGCTCGAGGTCTTCCCACAGCTGCTCCTGGACCTGCCGGGCCCGCAGCTCGAAGGTCGCCGCCCGCGAAGCATCGACCTCGACCAGGGTCAGCGACGTGAAATCACCCACGAGCTGGTCGACCTGGGGGTGGAGCGGCAAGCGGTTGAAGGTGGTGATGTTGAGCGTGAATTGCGGGGTCTTGCTCCACGCTGCCAGGACCTCGGCAAAGGCAGCCAGGAGCAGACCGGAGGGAGTGAGCCCCTTGCTCCTCGCGGCCCGCTTGAGCACGCTCCAGCGCGGCGCGGTCAGCCTGGCGCTGCGGCGGCTGAAACGCGGGTCGAGCAGAGCGGCAGGATCCTGAATCAGCGGCAGCTCAGGCGCAGGGGGGAGCGTCGGCAGGCGAGCAAACCAGTAGTCGCGGCTGCGCCGGTACTCTTCGGTCTCCTCCATCGCGGCTTCCGCCAGGATGTAGTCGCGGAAGGTGACCGGGAGAGGGTCGAGCCCGGCGTCGATGTCGAGATACAGCTGGCCGAGCTCCCGCAGGATGATCCAGGAGCTCCAGGCGTCCATCAACAGGATATCGACGCTGACGTGCAAACGGACCCGGTCAGGGCTCAACAAGCAGCCGCGCACCTCGAACAAGGGCCACCGATCGGCGGGCAGGATCTGATGCGACATCTCGTTGCGGATGGCGTTCAGCGCGGCATCGATATCGTGCGGGTCGCGCTGCCGCAAGTCGAGGACTGCGATCTGGTAGGAAGGCACTCGCGCCAGGACCCGCTGTTGGCCGTCGGGCAGCACGATGGCGCGCAGCATGTCGTGGCGCTGGATCAGGAGGTCGAGCGCCCGGCTGAGGCGCTCCATGTCGAGCCCCGTGTTCTCGAACTCGAAGTAGGTGTGGGTCGAAACGTTACCCAGCTCGAGCGCGCCGCTGCGGCCGACCCAGTAGGCAAGCTGAACGTCATTGAGGGGAAACGGCTCATGGCGCCGCAGGCGATCGGGAAGCAGAGAAGGCAGGTGGATATCGACCTGCCCCTCGGGCCGATCGCTCTTGCGCCGCGCCACCTCAATGGCGAGATCGGCCACCGTCCCCGACTCGAAGAGGCTGCGCAGGGGGACCTGGACTCCCAGCACCTCCCGCAGGCGCGCCATGACCCGGGTGGCGAGGAGGGAGTGTCCCCCGAGCTCAAAGAAGTTCTCGTGGACGCCGATGCGCTCGATGCCGAGGACCTCGGACCAGATGGCGGCGATCTCCTGCTCCAGCGG
>DATIOS010000490.1:0-13625 GCA_035472915.1 Thermoanaerobaculia bacterium | reverse complement strand
GTATGCGACGCTGTGCGACTCGGCCTGCGGCTGTGCCGTGCACAGCACCCAGTCGTCCGCTCCGGCAGGCGCCACCACCACGATGCAGGATGAGATGCAGCGGCGGCCGATGCGGGCGGCGGGACGAGGCCGATTCGGGGGCAGCAAGATGGGTGCCCAGGGCGGGGCCGCGGCAGGAAAGAAAGGGCCGAAGGGCCTCAACGAGAACTACGCCCGCGAGCTGATGGAGCTCCATACCCTCGGCGTGGACGGCGGCTACACCCAGCAGGACGTCGTCGAGGTGGCTCGCGCCTTCACCGGCTGGGGGGTGATGCCCCCGGGCAAGAATCGGGAGCAGGCGCAGAACCGCCTCGCCCGAGTCGAAAAGGCCGGCGGCCTCGGCTTCCACTCCGAAGGCGAGTTCCTCTTCCGTGCAGACCAGCACGACGCCGGCGAGAAGACCATCCTGGGAACCCGTTTCCCAGCCGGCCGCGGAATCGAGGATGGCGAAGCCGTGCTCGACCTGCTGGCCGCGAACCGCGCGACGGCGAAGCACATCGCCGGCCAACTTGCCGTTCGCTTCGTCTCCGATCACCCGTCGCAGGCGCTGGTGGACCGGCTGACGGACGTCTACCTGAAGACGGGCGGCGACTCCCGCCGGCTGCTGATCGCCATCGCCGAGTCGCCGGAGTTCTGGAGCAAGGACGCCGTTGGCGCCAAGGTCAAGTCGCCCTTCGAGCTCGCCGCTTCGGCCCTGCGCGCCACCGGCAGCCACCTGGACGATCCCAAGGAGACTTTGAAGTGGATCGCCCGCATGGGCCAGCCGCTCTACGCCTACCAGGCGCCCACCGGTTATCCCGATCGCGCCGAAGCCTGGGTGAACACCGGCTCGCTGCTCAACCGCATGAACTTCGGCCTGCAGCTCGCCGCCGGGCGGGTGAAAGGCGTCAACCTCGATCTCCCTGCCCTCGACGGTGGCCGCGAGCCCGAGTCGCGGGAAGCGGCCCTCAAGACCTACTCGGCGCTGCTGATGCCTGGCCGCGACCTGTCTTCCACACTGAAGCTCCTCACTCCCATGGTGACCGATCCCAACCTGGCGAAGAAGGTGGACAAGGCCTCGCCCAAGGATTCCGGCCGCAGTGGGACCGCGGGAGGCGATGCCGACGACGAGCTGCTCGCCGGCGGCTCCGAGATGGGCGCGGCGATGGGGGTCCAGTCCGTCAAGGTCCGCGGGAAGCTCGGCGACGAGCTCAAGGAGCCCATCGATCGCCGTCCTCCCACACCGCTCGAGCAGGTGGTCGGCGTGATCCTGGGTTCGCCGGAGTTCCAGAGACGATAACTAGATACCTGAAGATAGGAGCACCCTCGATGTTCACGCGCAGAATGTTCCTCAAGGGCGGCGGCATCGCCTTCTTCGCTCTCGGCGTGGGCGGCAACCCGACCTTCCTCACCCGCACCGCTGAAGCGGCGACGGCCACGGGCGCGACATCCTCACGCAAGCGCAAGGTGCTGGTGACCATCTTCCAGCGCGGCGCCATGGACGGACTCGCCGCCGTGCCGCCCATCGACGACAGCCTCAAGTCCCTGCGTCCCCGCCTCGCCCTGAGCGGTACTCAGGGGAGCACGGAGCCGGGACTGCTCGATCTGCAGACTGGATTCGGCCTCCACCCGGGTTTCGCCCCGCTCTTCCCCCTGTTTCAGGACAAGCGCCTAGCCATCGTCCACGCCGTGGGCTCGCCCGATCCGACGCGGTCCCACTTCGACGCCCAGGACTTCATGGAGACGGGCACGCCGGGCCGCAAGGGGACTCCCGACGGCTGGCTCAATCGCGCCGTGGGCCTCCTCGGTCACGACAACTCGCCGTTCCGCGCCGTGGCCCTCACCACCTCGCTGCCGCGTTCCCTCTACGGCAACGAGCCGGCGCTGGCGGTGACCAACCTGGCCGATTTCCGGGTCGAGCTGCCGGGCGCCGACCGCACCGCCGCCGCCGCCGGCCAGGGCTTCGAGGCCCTCTATCAGCAGACCTCCCAAGGTCTTCTGCGGGACACCGGATCGGAGACCTTCCGCGCCGTTCACATGCTCTCCGCCGCCGAGATCCAGCGCTACAAGCCGGCGGCCGGAGCGGACTATCCGCAGTCGCCGCTCGGCAACGCCCTGCGGCAGATCGCCATCCTCGTCAAGTCCGACATCGGTCTGGAGGTGGCCTTCGCCGAGTCCGGCGGTTGGGACACCCACGTGCAGCAGGTCGGCCAGTTCAATCGCCAGGCCCGCGACCTGGCGGAGTCGATCCACGCCTTCTGGACCGACCTCGGCCCGTTCCAGGATCAAGTCCTTCTGACCACCATGACCGAGTTCGGCCGCACGGTCCGCGAGAACGGCTCCGGCGGCACCGACCACGGCCACGGCTCGTGCCTCTTCGTGCTGGGCAACAAGGTGGACGGCGGCAAGGTCCACGGCAGCTTCCCCGGCCTCTCGACGGCCGCTCTTTACGAGGGTCGGGACCTGCCGGTGACCACCGACTTCCGCGCCGTCTTCTGCGAGCTCGCCGGCAAGCATCTGGCGATCAAGGACGACGGCAAGCTCTTCCCCGGCTGGACGGGCAAGCGGTTGCCGTTGCTGAAGGCGTAGGAAAAGCGGCGATTACGGGCCGATTATCGGCCTAGTAATGGCGCCAGCGCTTCGACGCCGCGCTCCGTGACGTCGGGCGGCGCCGCCGTGAAGCAGAGCCTGACGTGGGTGGGGTAGGGGCCGAAGCTCGAACCCGGTGCCAGGAAGAGCCCGCGGTCGACGCAGCGCTCCAGGAACCCGGCGAGGCCCGTCTCGTCCAAGTGCTCTGCGACGTCGAAGAAGAGGAAGGAGCTTCCCTTCGGGGCTTCGACGCCCAGGCGGACCGCCGCCTTCTCGCCGGCCTGTTGGTAGAGCTGCCTCGCCTTCGCCACCCAGGCGTCGCCCGCCGGACCCAGAACGTTCAAGGCGGCGAGTTGGGCCGCCGTCGGCGTGCTGTAGAAGCTGTGCATGCCGATCTTGCGCAGCTCGCCGACCGCCGCGGCCGGCCCGACGACGTAGCCGCAGCGGTTGCCTGCCATCCCGTAGGCCTTGGAAAAGGAGTGGGACGCGAAGGTGCGTTCCGGCGCCAGCGGCCGGGTGTGGGTGTGCTCACCGCCGTATACGTAATCTTCGTAAACCTCGTCGGCGATGATCCAGAGATCCTCGCGGCGGGCCCAATCGACCAGCGCCTCGATCCAGGAACGCGGGATGACCTGGCCGGTGGGATTGCTCGGCGTATTGAGATAGAGGGCGATGGTGCGGTTCGTCCTTTTCTCGCTCACGGCCTCAACCGCGGTTTCCGGCGAATCGACCGCGCCGAAGAAGGGGACGTCCACCGGCACGCCGTGGAACGACTGGACGATGCCGGTGATCAACGGCCAATGCGGGGCCAGGAGCAGCACCTCGTCGCCCGGGGCGGTGATCGCCCCTGCCACCGCCGCCAGGCCGCCGGTCGCTCCGGTGGTCACCAGCACGTTGTCCCGCTCGGTGGGGACACCCGTCCGCTGGCGGACGCGCTCGACGATGGCGTCGAGCAGGGCGGGAATTCCCTGGGGAGGCGCGTAGCGGTGCATGCCGGGATGCTCCGCCACCTTCAAATCCTCCATGCGGCAACCCTCGGCCGGTTCCATCCAGGTGTCGCCCACGTGGAGCGGATAGACCTCGCCGCGGTAGGTGGCGAGCCGGTGCGCGAGGGCCGAGTAGACGGCGCCCGCGATGTCCTGGACGGAGGGGGAAAAACCGGGGTGGCGTGGCATGACGGCCAGGGATGTTACCGCAGAAGTCCCTGCGCGGGAGCCAGGTCTCACCCCGATGGGGTGCTACCATCCTCTTTATGCCTCTTGCGCTCACCGAAGTCCGCCGGATGCCCGAGGAGAGGCGCCTGCGGTTGACCTGGACCGACGGCCACGTCGCCGAGTACGACTATGACTACCTGCGCGGTTGGTGTCCTTGCGCCGGCTGCCAGGGGCATTCCGGCTTCAAGATTCGCTATTTGCCGCCGGCCAAGCCGGTGATTGCCGAGTCGATCAAGCCGGTGGGCAACTATGCCATCTCCATCGGTTTTTCCGACGGTCACGGCACCGGCATCTACCGCTACGAGTTCCTGCGGGAAATTTGCCCCTGCGGGGCTCACGGTGAAGCTCCGGGCGAGCTCGACGGCTGAGAAAAAGGTCCCCTATGTCCCTTTTTCCTCGCGCCACCGCTCCAGATCGCCGGGTTCGTTGAGGTTGAAGAAAACCTCCTCAGGATCGCCGAAGCGCCGAAGAGCCTCGCCTTCCAGGTACCTAACGGCCAAGCTCGCGTCATCCGCAAGATCGAAGAGAGAGAACCGGCCTTCACGCACTCTCTCGGCGAGGGCGGCGAGGGCGGCGGGTCCGTAGAAAGCACAAAGCGGCTCGAGACCGCCTTCCCAGCGGGGAACCATCCAATCGGCCGCCTTCGCTTGGGCCAGCTCCGCGAGCAGGCCGGCCGGCACCCGAGGGAGATCGCAGGCCAGCACCAGGAGCGACCGGCCGGGATACCCTGCCGCCCCTCCCAGGATGCCGGCGACCGGCCCTCGCCCGGGGCCATCGGCAAGCGATCTCCGGCCGGGCACCAGCTCCCGGCCGCGGTCCGCCACGGCTACTTCGGCGCAGACGGCGGCCAGCCGTTCCGCTGCTCCGAGCGTCAGCGTCGCCCCCTCCAGGCGCGCCTTGTCGCTCCCCAGGCGGCGCGACTCGCCGCCGGCCAGGACCAGGCCGACCGGCGGGTGCAGGACGCCGTGGCCGGTCATCCCGGCGACTCCGTGCTACCATCCCGCCCTGAATTTGTAACCCAAGGAGAACCCGGCATGAACTTCAGTCTCGCTTGTCTCGCATGTCTGCTCGCCATCGTGGGATCCGCCTCCGGAGCCGAGCCGGAAAAGGCCCCGGCCACACCCTCCCATCCTCACGTCCTGTTGGAAACCAGCAAGGGCAACATCACCATCGAGGTCTACCCCGACAAGGCGCCGAAGAGCGTTGAAAACTTTCTCCAGTACGTCAAATCCGGCTTCTTCGACGGCACCATCTTCCACCGCGTCATCCCGGACTTCATGATTCAGGGCGGCGGCTTCACGGCCGATATGGCGCAGAAGCCCACCAAGCCGCCCATTCCGAACGAGGCCGACAACCGCCTCCTCAACGAGCGGGGCACGCTCGCCATGGCGCGCACCAATGATCCGAACAGCGCCACCGCCCAGTTCTTCATCAACCTGAAGAACAACGGCTTCCTCAACTTCACGGGCAAGACCACCTCGGGTTGGGGCTACACCGTGTTCGGCAAAGTCGTTGAAGGGATGGACGTGGTGGATGCTATCGCCGCGGTCCCCACCACCCGCAAGGGGATGTACGAGAACGTGCCCACCACGGCCGTCGTCATCAAGAAGGCGACGATCGTCCACGCCAAGAAGTAGCGGGCTTCCGCCCTACTTCTTGGTGCTCTTGCGCATTTGCACCAGGCAGTTCCAGAGGACCTCGCTTTGCTCCCGTCCGTGGGGCAGAGCGAGGTCCCGCCAGATGTCCCGCTGGGCCGCGAGGAAGTCGTTCCAGACCACGGGGCGCTTCTTGTCGATGATCCGCCGCATGGCGGCGAGCAGGTCGGCGACCGTCCACATCGCCGGCCGCAGACCGCCGAGCTCCCGCCAGCCGAGGCGCAGCTGCTCGATCCGGCGGCGCGACAGCTCCTGGTCCTTGTAGCGCACCCGCAGGCGGCCCACTTCCGGCAACCGTTCGAAGGTCAGATCGTCCGGCGGCGTATGGTCGGAGATGGCCTGCCAATGCTGAGGCACCAACTCCTCCTTGCGCACCTGCATCACCAGGATGTCGAACTTGGCCACCGGCAGCCCGTCGAACAGGGCGGCGAGGGTGGGCAGGTCCGCGCCGTGAATCCATTCGCCGATCTCCTCGGGCGACGGCAAGGGGCGCGGTGGCGCGGCTGGTGGCGGAGCGGGCTTGGCGGCTGCGACTACGGGTTTTTCGGGCGGCGGCACGGCGGCCGGCGCCTCCGGACTGGAGCTGACTTCGGTGGGTTCGGTCATGCCGCTAGTCTATCCGGATTGCTCTAGAGAAAAAGATGGTGCCCAAGACCGGACTCGAACCGGTACGGGTTGCCCCACACGCCCCTCAAACGTGCGCGTCTACCAATTCCGCCACTTGGGCTCAAAGAACTTCTCTACCAACCGTGTCGTCCGGGAACCCTATTCCCCGGCGATTCTCCCCGGCTACTTCTTCGGAGTGCTTGCCGGCGCCGGCGCCATCGGGACGGGAGCCGGCTTGGCCGGTACCGTCTTGGTCGCCGTGGCCTTCTTGACCGGCGCGCCCGACATCACCGTGCTGACCGTGCCTTTGGCCAACGCGATCGACACCGTGGTGACGATGAAGATGACGAAGGAAGCCACAGTGAGCTTGTGCAGCATGGTGGTGGCCGTGCGAGCGCCGAAGGCGGTCTGGGTGCTGCCGCCGCCGAAGACCGAAAGATCCGCGCCCTTGCCCTGTTGCAGCAGCACGACGAGGATCAGGAAGATACAAACCAGGATGTGAACTGCTTCCAACAGGTAAATCACGGGCTAAGCCTCCCAACGGGCACGATGTCACCGGACCCCACCAGGGAGTCAGCCGGAATGCCGAATAATAGCAAGGAATTTCTGTGGGTCAAGACTGGCGCCGCCCACCAGGAAGCCGTCGACGTCCGGCTGGGCGAAAAGACCGGCCGCATTGTCGGGCGTCGCCGAGCCGCCGTAGAGGATCGGCAGCAGCGCCGCGGCGTCCGCCGCCAGCTCGCCGAGAAGCAGGCGGAGGAAGGCGTGAGCCTCCTGCGCCGTCTCCGGCGTCGCCGTCTCGCCGGAGCCGATGGCCCACACCGGCTCGTAGGCCACGGCGAACGGCTTGGCCCCTCCGGCGGCTTCTTGGGAAATGGGGGCGACGGCCGAGCGAAGCTGCCGCTCCAACACGCCGAAGGTGCGGCCGGCCTGCCTGTCCTCGCGGGTCTCGCCGACGCAGATCAGGGGAGCGAGGCCGCTGCGCAGGGCTGCCGCCACCTTGCGAGCCACCAGGCCATCGTCCTCACCGTGGTCGTGCCGCCGCTCGCTGTGGCCGATGAGCACCCAGGAGCAACCGGCGTCGGTAAGTTGAGGTCCCGAAACGTCGCCGGTGTGGGCCCCCTTGTCGTCGGGATGGAGATCCTGCCCGCCCACCGCCAATTCCGAGCCGGCAAGCTCGGCCGCCACCGCCGGAATCAGGGGAAAAGAGGGGAAGATCGCCACTCGGGCGGCAGCCGGACGCTCAACGAGAGCCTTTGTCAGGGTCCGGCAGCAACTCACCGCGTCCGCCCGCAGGTGATTCATCTTCCAGTTGGCGGCCACCATGGCACGGCGGTGGTTCACGATGGTTTCTCCGGTTTTTCCAGGACCGCGACGCCGGGCAGCACCTTGCCGGCCAGCAGCTCCAGGGAGGCGCCGCCGCCGGTGGAGACGTGGCCGATGCGGCCGGCGGCGCCCGCCTGATGCACGGCGGCCACGGTCTCGCCGCCGCCGATCACCGAGTAGCCCGGGCAACTCGCCAGCGCCTCGGCCACGGCGCGGGTGCCGGCGTCGAAGGGCGGCTTCTCGAAGACGCCCAGCGGGCCGTTCCAGAACAGCGTGCGGGCGCGGCCGATGGCCGCCGCGAAAGCCTGGCGGGTCTCGGGACCGACGTCCACCGCCTTGGTCCCCGCTGGAATCCCGCCGGCGGGCACGGTCTCGATCCGTTGCGGATTCGCCAGGTCGTCCGTGACCACCAGGTCGCCGGGCAGGACGACCTCGATCCCGCGGCTCTTGGCCCGTTCCAGGATCTCCTTCGCCAGCTCCACCCGCTCGGGCTCGAACAGCGAGGCGCCCAGCGCGAATCCCTCGGCGGCGAGGAAGGTGTTGGCCATGCCGCCGCCGAGAAGCAGGACGTCGAGGCGCGGCAGGAGGTTTTCCAGGGTGTCGATCTTGCCCTCGATCTTGGCGCCGCCCAGTAGGGCGACGAACGGCCGCTCCGGCTCGCCCAGCAGGCGGCTCAGGGCCTTCACCTCCCGCTCCAGCAGCCGGCCCGCCGCCTTGGCGCGCAGCCGCTCGGGCACTCCCACCACCGAGGCGTGGGCGCGATGCGCGGCGCCGAAAGCGTCGTCGACGTAGACCTCGGCCAGGGCGGCCAGCTGATCGGCGAAGCCCGGCTCGTTCTTCTCCTCCTCGGGATGGAAGCGGAGGTTTTCGAGCAGCACGACCTCCCCGGTCTTCATCTCCCGCACGACCTTTTCCACCTCGTCGCCCACGCAGTCCTCGGCGAAGCGCACGGCCTGCCCCAGCAGCTCCGCCAATTTGGCGGCCACCGGCCGCAGGCTGTAACGCGGGTCGGGTTTCCCTTTGGGACGCCCGAGGTGGGAGGCGAGGAGGAGGACGCCGCCGGCGCCCGTTAGCTCACGGATCGTGGGAATCGCCTCCTCCAGCCGGGTCGCGTCGCCAACTTCGCCTTCCGCGGACAGGGGAACATTGAAGTCGACGCGCACGAACACCCGCTTGCCTCTCAGGCTCGCGAGGTCCAGATCGTCCAGAGTCAGCAGTTTCGCCATGATCGTTCCCTCTATCTAATAAGGATGGTCAGCCGCCCCAGGAGATCCGCGAGGCGGTGAGCATACCCCCACTCGTTGTCGTACCAGGCCACGACCCGAGTCAACCCTCCGCCCGCCACCTGGATCAAGGGCAGGTCGATCACCGCCGAGCGCGGATCGCCGATGAAGTCGGAGGAGACCAGCTCTTCCTCCGTGACGCCCAACAAGCCCGCCATCGGACCTGTCGCGGCGTCGCGGAACGCCTGTCGAATCGCCTCGGGGGTAGCGGTAGTTTCCAAGTCCGCCACCAGGTCCATCATCGCCACGGCCGGCGTCGGCACGCGCACGGCGAAGCCCTCGATGCGGCCGGCGAGATCCGGCACCAAGAGGCCGAGAGTCCGGGTGGCGGTCGTCCCGGTGGGGATGATGTTGAGCGCCGCCGCCCGCGCCCGCCGCGGATCGGGATGCGGCAGGTCGAGCAGCCGCTGGTTCTCCGTGTAGCTGTGGACGGTCGACATCATCGCCCGGCGGACGCCGAAGCGATCGTGCAACACCTTGGCCACCAGGGCCAGGCAGTTGGTGGTGCAGGACGAGTTGCTGATTACCTCCTGATGGACCGGATCGAGCGTGTCATCGTTCACTCCCAGGCCGATCGTAGCGTCTGCCGGATCGGCCGGATCGGAGTTGGCCGAGAGGACGACCCAGCGCACCGTTCCTCCCAAATGGCCCGCCGCGGCCGTCCGCCCGAGGAAGCGGCCGGTGGCCTCCACCACCACCTCAACGCCCGCGCGGGACCAATCGATCGCGCCGGGATCGGCCTGCTGGAAGACGGGAATCGTCCGCCCGTCGAGGGCGATTCCACCCTCGACGGCCTCAACGCGGGGAGCGAACGGGCCGTGTACGGTGTCGCGGGCAACCAGCCGGGCCAGCTGACGAGCGGGCACCACGTCGTTGACGGCGGCGAGCTCGAGGTCGTCCCGGTCGTGGGCGACGCGCAGCAGGGCGCGGCCGACACGGCCGAGGCCGTTGATGGCGAAGCGGATGGGCATGGAATCGGTCTCTTTCGCGTGGCCGGCAGACCCGGCCCGAATCGGCAGTTTATCAGCCGGTGTCACGCCTGGAGATTCCAGCGCACTTCTACAGTGATAACCTTGGGTCTCGCAGCCTTACGCTGCTGACAGAGACTGAATCGATAAGGAAGTGAGGAGGATCTACTCCATGGCAGAAATGGGAAAGTACTGCAAAGCATACCTGGCCAAGCAGTTCCGGGAGTATCCGGGTTGGACCGAGAACGCGGCCAACGTACGGAAGGAGAAGAAGGAGGTCGGCGGCAAGGAGGTTGAGGTGGAGCGTCAGCTCAACGACGATTCCATCCTTTATCTCCAGGAGAACTACATCGTCACCGACGGTATCTTCAAGGATCAGAACATCATCTTCGACAACGTCACCGACGACTGGAAGCAGTACTGCCACTCGACGCTGGCGTTTGAGATCCCGGTTTACGAGCCGATCGAGATCAAGCACGCCGAGCCGGTCGAGGCTGCTCCCGCTGCGAGCGGCACCTAACCCTCACCCCCTGACCCCCTCTCCCGCCCCCGCCCAACCCCCCACGCCGGGAGAGGGGGAACGCAGCGCAAATCCCTCTCTTGCTTGTCTCCCTCTTCTCCCGGTGTGGGGGGTGTGGAGGGGGCGGGAGAAGAGGGCCGGGGTGATGAGGGTCTTGGGTTCGGATGGCAATCTGTCAAACTCCCTCCCATGAATTCTCCCCTCGTCCTGGGCATTGAGACCTCTTGCGACGACACCGCCTGCGCCCTGGTGGACGGCGCCGGGCGGGTGCTGTCGTCGGTGGTCTCCAGCCAGCTCGCCGCGCACCGTCCGTATGGCGGCGTGGTACCCGAGATCGCCTCCCGCGAGCACCTGACCAACTGGTCGGCGGTGAGCCGCGAGGCGCTGGAGCGGGCGGGAGTATCACTCGATGACGTGGACGTGGTGGCTGCCACACGGGGCCCCGGTCTGGTGGGGGCGTTGCTGGTGGGCCTCTCGCTCGGCAAGGCCATCGCCTTTGCGAAGAAACGCCCCTTCCACGCCGTCCACCACCTGGAAGGGCACCTCTTTTCGCCCTTCCTTCGCGCCCCGGGCGATCCGGCCGTCCCCTCGGCGCCCCCATCGCGCTTCGTGGGCCTGGTGGTCTCGGGTGGGCACACCTCGCTGTTCGCGGTTGAGGACGGTGCGGTCTCCACCCTGGGAGAAACCCGGGACGACGCCATGGGCGAGGTGTTCGACAAGGTCGGCAAGCGCCTCGGCCTCCCCTATCCCCAGGGGCCGCGGGTGGATGAGCTCGCCGAGCGAGGGACGCCCGGAGCCCGGCCGCTCCCCATCTCGCGCTTCGAGGGCCTCGACTTTTCCTACTCGGGGCTCAAGAGCCAGGCTCTGCTGGAGATCGAGCGCTTGGAGCGAACCCTCGGCCCGATCGATCTCGCGGCGGACGGCGACGGCGAGCACGAACCGCCCCAGGAGGTTCTCGACCTCCTCGCGGGCTTCCGCGCTTCCGCCGTCGGCCAGGTGCTCGCCCGGCTCGACCGTCTCCACCAGCGCGAGCAGCATCAGTCCATTGGCACCCTCGCCGTCTCTGGCGGTGTCGCCGCCAATCGCCTGCTGCGCCGCGAGCTTCCCGTCTGGGCGGAGCGCAACGGCGTCGATCTCCGCCTCGTGCCCCTCGTCTACTCCGGGGACAATGCGGCCATGATCGCCCACGCCGCCCTGCTGCGCCATCGCCGGGGCACCGCGGACGATCTTTTTACGGCTGAAGCGGCGAGCCGCATCCCGATCTGACGGAAATTCTGCAATCTACCGCAAGTCGTTCGGAATCCGGCTCAGTTCTCCGAACGATTGACTTGCTTGTCTGTCCTTTCTGCGGTATCATCTCCTTATCGAGGAGATGGCCGAATGATCGACGACACTGACCTCAAAATTCTGACGATCCTTCAACAGAACGCCCGCACCTCCAACGCCGAGATCGCCCGGCAGGTGGAGATGGCGCCTTCCGCCGTTCTGGAGCGTATCCGCCGCCTGGAGTCCAGGGGAGTGATCCAGGGGTATGAAACCCGGATCAATCCCGAGGCGATGGGGCTCGGCCTGGTGGCCTTCATCTTCGTGGCGTCGAGCGACATGTCGGAGGAGATGAAGACGGCGGAGCAACTCGGCCACATCCCGGAAGTGCAGGAGGTCCACCACATCGCGGGCGAGGACTGCTTCGTGCTCAAGGTGCGGGTACCGAATGCCAAGAGCCTGGGGCGGCTGCTGCGGGAGCGGATCGGCGCCATCCCCACCGTGCGCTCGACGCGCACGACCGTGGTGCTGGAGACCGTCCGCGAGAGCAGCCTGTTCCCCCTCCGCGCGCCGGAGCCGGCCGCCGTTACCGAAGTTCCTGAGGTTGTAGACTTGGCATTGGAGGTGTTTCGTGAATGACACTTCAACCGGGACGCGGCAAGCGTCCATGATCCATATCGCGCTCGGCCTGGGTGCCGTCTATGTCATCTGGGGCTCGACCTATCTGGCGATCCGCTTCGCCATCGAGACGATTCCGCCGTTTCTGATGGCGGCCACCCGTTATTTGACGGCTGGGACGCTGCTCTACGCCTGGTCGCGTCTACGGGGAGCGCCGCGGCCGACCCTGATCCAGTGGCGCTCCGCGCTGATCCTCGGCGCCTTCCTTCTCATGGTGGGGAATGGCGCTGTAGTGTGGGCGGAGCAGCACGTCGACTCCGGCCTCGCGGCCCTGTTGATCTCGACCGAACCCTTGTGGATCGTGATCCTGGTCTGGCTGCGCACGGGGCGCAAGCGGCCGGACTGGCGGGTGATTGCCGGTCTCGTCCTGGGCTTCCTGGGACTGATATTGCTGGTGCGGCCAGGATCGGGCAGCGTCAACGCGCTTGGCGCGTTGGCGCTGGTGATGGCGTCTCTGAGCTGGGCCTGGGGCTCCATCTATGGGCAGCGGGCGCCGCTCCCCTCGTCGCCGCTCACCACGACCGGCATGGAGATGCTGAGCGGCGGCTTCCTGCTGTTCCTCGTCTCTACTTTGACCGGAGAGCAGTCCCGATTTGCCCTGGCAGCCGTGTCGGCGAAATCGCTGCTGGCGCTCGGCTACCTCATCGTCTTTGGCGCCATCGTGGCTTTCACCGCCTACGTCTGGCTGTTGCGGGTGGCGCCGCCGGTCTTGGTCTCCACCTATGCCTACGTCAACCCCGTCGTGGCGGTCTTACTCGGTTGGGTTTTCGCCGGCGAGCCGCTCACCGGCAAGACCCTGGTGGCTGCGGCGGTCATCCTCTCCGGCGTGGCGCTGATCAGCCTCGCGCAGTCCAGGCGATCGGGCTCGGAACGGGAACAGGAGCGAGTACAGCTTGCCGCCGCCACGCCGAAGCTGGCGGCGGAGAAGACCCTGGAGATCGAAGCCAAGGTGTGCGCGGCGCAGTGAAGGTCCTGTCTCAACAGCCGGTTGGGCACACCGTGCAGCACATGAAGTTGCTGTCGTAGAGATAGCAGCTGGCACCGGGGCTTTGGCCGCAGCGCATCCCGGGCTCCAAGCATCCCAGCGTGCACGTCGGCGGCAGGCTCTTGAGGACGAGGTGAAAGGCGCCTCTCGAAGTAATGGCCCCATAGCCGGCGTTTATTTGCGCCACCAGAGGAGCCTTGGCGTCGAACATGCCGTCGCCTGGACCTGAGAAGACCACGGGTGCGACAAACCCAATCGTGGTGTAGCCGGACGGGAGAGTGTTCGCCCCCGGGCTGAAGGTCAGCGTGTTGCCGTTGAGCTTCAGTGCCTGATGGACTCCGGCCGGCGTCGCCTTCGGGAACTCGACTCCGCCCACGAACTGCCCATGCCCGAACGTGATCGCGAAGTGAGACGTCGGCTGGAGGTTGAAAATCTCGAACGTCACCAGAACCTGGTCGGCTGGGGTCTCGACCTCGGTCGCGGTGAGCATCGGTCCAAGTTCGTTGACGGCCATCGATGC
>DATIOS010000489.1:0-9175 GCA_035472915.1 Thermoanaerobaculia bacterium | reverse complement strand
TGCTCGCCGTCCACTCCGCCTCCTTTTGTGTCAGGCGCGCCTCGAAGGCCGCAAGGTTTTTCTGGTAGACGGCACCGCCGGCCGGATCGAGCTGCGACAGGCGGGCGGCGATCGAGCGGGCGATCACCCGGCCGTTCTCGGGCTCGGTCCAATAGTGCGGATTGCCGTAGGGGTGGACGTCGCCCATGGCGCGGGTAACCTGCGTCGTCGGCCGCTGCAGGATGTCGCAGCCGACCGAGGAGTCCAGATAGCCGGGGTTGCCGGGGTGGATCTTGTCGTTCCGGCTCTGGTCGATGAGCGGCGGGAGATAGCCGATCTCGAGCTCAAGCCCGGCGACGATCAGCAGATCGGCCCGCGAGAGCTGCAGCACGAAGGAGGGCTTGGCGTCGACGAAGTGCGGGTCCTGGTAGCCCTTTGCCAAGGCGAGAGTCTCGATCCGGTCTCCGCCGATCGACTGGGCGATGGCGGCGAAGTCCTGGAGGGAGGAGACGACGCGAAGCTTGGCCTCGACCGCGGAGCCGAGGCTCGCGAGGCCGGCGAACGATAGGAGAATGGGGATCAATCGTTTCATCGTGTACCTCTAGAAGGGATGGGCGCCGTGGGCGCCGATCGCGAATTGAAGTTGGAGGAGAAGCTCGTTGGCGGTCTCGTCCGTGAGGCTGTAGTGGCGGCGCCGGAGCTCGGCCCGGAGCTGGGAGAACTCGCTCGGCCAGAAGGTCAGGATGGCGGCCTCGCCGGTGTCGCGCCGCGCGGCATCGTCGGCATGATCGGAAGCCTCGAGACGGGCGCCCACGAACCAGCGCTTGGCGAGCTGGTAGTCGCCGGAGACATACCAGCCAACCGCCGTCTGGACGCCGCCCGGCTGATCGCGGAGGCTCCGATAGACCTCGCCGCGGAAGGTGAACGAACGGTAGGTGCTGGTCTGCAGCGGCTTCCAGCGGTAGATCGCGTCGAGACCCTCCAGGCGAGTCAGGGCCGAAGCGCTGGTGCCGTTCGGGCCGACGCCGTAGGAAAGACCGAGATCGATGTTGGTCGAGTCGGTCAGGTCTTTGAAAACCCGATAGTGGCCGTTGTAGGCGAGGTCGGAGCGCCGCTGGCCGTTGAACAGTCCTTCCGAATCGCCGCGAAAGATCTGCAGCGTCCCTTCGGTGAAGGTATCCCCCACCGGGAACAGCCGGGCCACCGAAACGCCGGTGCCGATCCATCCTTCCTCACCGCCCAGGAGGTTCACCACGGGCAGCGGCTCGTCGGGCCAGGGCAGAACGTGAAGGTGAAGCGTATTGGCCTTGCCGAACGCAACGCGCATCCGGCCAACCTTGGCCAGCAGGCTTTCGGGCAGCGAGGTGAAGGTGACGAAGCCCTCCTCGACCGCGACGTCGTGCTCGCCGAACGAGAGGAAGAAGTCGGCGCGCGCGTACGGGTCGACGATGGCCTGAATCCCCAGCTCGGACTCGCGCAGCTCCGCCGAGGGAAGGTTCTCGGTGTGATTCTGGCCGCCGACCGCGAGGAAGTTGCCGATCACGGAGATGCTGGGATTGAAGTAGTTCGAGATCTGTGACGCCCCACCCTCCCCCGAAGGCGCGGCGGCAACCTGAGCGGCTGGAATCTCAGCCGGCGGCACGGACGGGGGCGGAGCGGGCGCTTCGGCGGTCGCCGCGGCCGGAGCCGGAGCCGGGCCCTGTGCCGTTTGCAGCTCGGTCAGGCGCTTTTCGAGATCGGCGATCCGTTGCTCGTACTCAGCTTTGAGCGCATCGAGCTGAGCGCGGAGAGCGGCGACAGGATCCGGCGCCGGGGCCTGAGGCGTAGGTGCCGGCGTTTGAGCGGCGAGCGGCGTCGCCGGCAACCAGAGCCCAAGAGCGAGGGTCAGTGCGAGAATTACAAGACTCGGCGGTGATCCTTGACTGAGTGGTAACATCGCTCCTCCGTCGTTCAGCGGGACCGCAGAAGTGAGGCCGCCCCCTCTCGAGGAGGAGGCGAAACCTGCCTGGCAAAGGGACAGGTCCGCCAGCGAAAAAGGGCGGCCTCACTTCTACGGTTCCAAGCTTCGGAACCCTTGCAGCTCGGCCTCAACGGCTAGCCGGCACTGCCGGCGGCAAGGGCAGTCGTTCGCCGCTTCGGCGAAGCGGACGGCTTGGGATCAGGTCGAACGAAAGGGGTCAGGCGGCCGGCGGGCCGCGGGCGGGGCGAGGAGCGGCGAAACGCTCACGGACGAGAGGATCGGCGACGAGCCCACCGAATCCGGCCAGAGTGGGCGTCGCAAGGCGCGAGACCATCTGGAGATGGGCGCCCGAAGTCCGCAGTTGGTGCAGGCAGAACGGGCAGGAAGGCCGCTGGCCGGCCTCGAACTGTTCGAAATGAGCCGGCGCGTTCGGGTGCTTCGCGGACCGGGAGTACGTCTCATCCCCACCCGCGCCCAGCAACTCGTGCGACTCCCCCGCCAGGTGCAAGTCGAGGGCACCCAACAGGACGACAGCCGCCAGAACGAGGACCCAGGGGGTCCGTCTCGTAAGCATGGCCGCAGAGCGTAGCAGATTTTTCCGCGCAAGCGTCCAAGGTCAAATCATGGTTACCGCGCGCCGAACGAGAGGAAGACGTCGGCGCGGCCTGAAGATTTGTAGAATGCAAGCCGCCGGGACCGCAGAAGAGAGGCCGCCCCCTCTCGAGGAGGAGGCGAACCCACCTGGCAATGGGCAGGTCCGCCTGCGAAATGGGGCGGCCTCACTTCTGCGGTTCCGGGCTCCTCCGGCTGCCGGCATCGCAGCCCAAACGGGCGCAGACGTACCGGATACGGCCGGCAAGACAAGCTCCCGGCGCAATTCCATGCGCCGCGCTGGCGATCACAACGGATCGTCGCGTCAGGGAAGCGGAACTACAGGGAAATGTGAAAGGTAGGGATCAGAGCGCCGGCGGACCGCGGGCGTCGTCTGGAGCGGCTCGACGCTCGCTCAGGACAGGTGCGAAATCGAGACCCCGGTAAATGCCCACGGTGGGAGTCGCAAGACGCGCCACGAGGGGGAGAGGGGCACCGGCGATTCGTAGTTGGTGCAGGCAGAAGGGGCAGTCTGGCCGGGCTCGTACTGTTCGTAGTGAGCCGGAGCGTTTGGATGCTTCGCCGATACGGAGTAGGTTCCGTCGGCGCGCGCGCCTCCGAACTCGTGCGACTCGTCCGCCAGGTGCATATCGAGAGCACCCACCAGGACGACAGCCGCCAAGACCAGGACCCAGGGGGTCCGCTTTCTGAACATGGCGCGGAAGCGTAGCAGATTTGGCGCGAAAGCGTCCACATCATTTCGAGGCTCACTTTGGCCTCCTTCGCGCACTCTGTGTAGATGGACGGCTGCTGGCGTAGGAGGGCGCGGCAGCCGGCCCCCATTCACTGGCTATTTGCATTTCTGAGGAGATCCGATGGAACGCTTGATGTCAGGCTCGCGCCTGCGCCAGATGGCGCACGTGCGCGTGGCCGCCCTCCTACTCGCTGGCTTCGCCCTGTTCGCCGTAGCCGCGAGCGCCGCCCCGCAAGCCGATTGGCCAAGCTTCAAAGAGCAGATTGAGAAGGATCGCGTCCTTCCCGGCAGCAACCTGGAGAAATTGATCGCCGAGAACCAGGACTTCGGCCTCCTCCGGCCCGAAGAAAGCCGAGACTCCCTCAGGGTTCCGCTGTGGCTTCGAGTCCTCTGGCGCAAGAACCACCCGGATGACAAGTATTCTCCGAAGGACCCGACGGGCGGCTACCCGCTCGTCCTGAAAGAGATCCATGAGTGGATGCTGAGCCATCAGGACCTGCAGCCCGGCAAACGGGAACCCGCCGGTCTGACCTCGAAAACGGCCAGTGAGACGGGCGAGGAGCGGATCTCCGGCGCCCAGACCTCGCCGCGCAGCGAGTCGGCAATCCGAGTCAACTACTGGAACACCCAGAAAGTCATCGGTGCCTCGAACAACATCAGCTCCAGCGGACGGCAGGCGATGTTCTTCTCCTCGGACGCCGGCGTGTCCTGGGGCCAAACGCTCCTGCCCCTGGTCACCGGCGACTCCTTCATGTCCGACCCGACGGTGGAGTGGACGTCCGACGGCACCGCGTGGTCGACGACGATCGGCATCAATGCGGCGGCGACCGTTCTGAAGATGCGTTCCTACAAGTCGACGGACGGCGGCGCCACGTGGACGTTCGACAACACTTTCTCCGGCACCCTGACCAACAACGACAAACAGATGATGTGGACGGACCACAGCGCCACGTCGCCGTTCAAGGACAACATCTATGTCATCTGGCACCCCGGCCTTCCGGCCGTGGTGGCGCGGCGCACCGGCCCGACCGGCTCCTGGCAGACGCCGGTCCAGATCAGCAAGACGGAAACCACCGGCACGGCGATCGGCAGCGACATCAAGACCAACGCCAACGGCGACGTCTTCGGCTTCTATCCGGACACCGGCAGCCGCGGGTTCTACGTCGCGAAGTCCACCAACGGCGGCGTGTCTTTCGCCAATCCGGTGAAAATCGCCCAGGGCTTCGGTTCGTTCGAAATCGCCATCCCGGCGGACGCCAGCCGGCAGCTCCTCATCTACACGACCGGCGGCGCCTTCAGCGACGGCACCAGGAACAACGTCTACGCCGCCTGGAACGACCTTTCCGGCGACTCCGGCTGCACCAGCGGCGGCGGCCCCGGCACCAACGCCGCCTCCACCTGCAAGACCCGCATCTTCTTCTCGCGTTCCACCAACGGCGGCACGACCTGGTCGGCGCCGGTGAAGATCAACAATCAGTCCGGGCTCAACGACCAGTTCTTCCCCTGGCTGGTGGTGGACCCGACGAGCGCCAAGATCTCGCTGGTCTACTACGACACGGTTGGCGATTCGACCCGCAAAGCGGTCAATCTCTATTACCAGTCCTCGACCGACGACGGCCTCACCTGGAGCGCACCGTTCAAGGTGACGACCGCCACGACCAACGAGACGACCGCGGGCGCCGACAGCGGCAACCAGTTCGGCGACTACATCAACCTCGACGGGTTCAACGGCACCTTCTTCCCGTCGTGGACCGACCGCCGCAGCGGCGCGTCCGAGGAGATCTGGACCGCGGCGATCCTCGACAGCACCACCTCCACTCCCGACTTCGCGATCTCGGTGTCGCCGACCTCGACGACGATCCAGCAGGGCAACTCGGGTTCGGCCACGGCATCGACGACGATTTCGGGTGGCTTCAACGCCGCGGTCGCGCTGACCGCCACCGGCCAGCCCACCGGCGTCACCGTGGGCTTCAGCCCGACCTCCATCGCGGCGCCCGGCTCGGGCAGCTCGACGGTTTCGATCACCGTCGCCTCCACCACGGTGGTGGGCGCCTATCCCATCACCATCACGGGAACGAGCGGCAGCACCGTCCACTCGACCACGCTGACGCTCAACGTCTCCAGCAGCGCGGCCCAGCAACTGATCGTCAATCCGGGCTTCGAGAATGGCACGACCGCCACCCCCTGGGTGCCCACGGCCGGCGTCATCAACAACTCGGCGAGCGAGCCCCCGCACAGCGGAAGCTGGGATGCTTGGATGGACGGCTACGGCACCACCCACACCGACAGCCTCTACCAGCAGGTGACGATTCCCTCGACCGCCACCACGGCGACGCTCACCTTCTGGCTCCACATCGATACGGCCGAAACCACCACGGTGACTGCGTTCGACACCTTGCAGGTGCAGATCCGCAACTCCTCCAACGCGGTGCTGTCGACGCTCCAGACCTTCTCCAACCTCAACAAAGCCACAGGCTACTCACAGAAGAGCTACAACCTGATCTCGTTCAAGGGACAGACGATCCGGGTCTATCTGCTTGCCGCGGAAGACTCGTCGTTGCAGACCTCGTTCGTGGTCGATGACTTCGCGTTGAACGTGCAGTAAGGAAGCTCAGCTTCTTCTCGGAGCCCCGGCGCAAAGCCGGGGCCTTTTTTTCTCTTGGCGCGCTTTGGCGCCTCCAACGCACTACTGCTGTCATGGGACCCCTCGTGCCCGCAGCTCGGCCATGGCGGAGGCTGATTGCAGCCCTCGTGCTGCCGCTCGTGCTGGCAGGAGTGGTCGAGGTCCATAACCACAATCTTTCACCCAGCCGCACTGCCCACCTTGGGCATACCACCCACTTCTCTCCCGAGGCGGTTCACCCCCACCAGCCCTGCCATTTCGAAGCCCGCAGCGAGGAGAGTTCTCCCGAGTGCGCCGCCTGCCTGCACAGCCTCTCGGCACGCGGCCTCCAGGTTTCACTCGCGCCGGCTCTCTGCGCCGCCATGAGCGGCGAGCGCACGCCGTGCGCTCAAGATCGAATTCCTTCCGATCTCCTTCCCCGCTGGGTCGGCGGCCGGTCCCCGCCTGTCGCCTGACCTTCCGTAGTCCCCTTCAGCTCTGACGCCCCGCTCTTTGGGGCCGGCGGCTCGTGCCGCTCAGACATTGACCCGTGCGGTGCTTCGCTCCGCCGCGGGTCCGACTTCCGACGTTTCGGAGGCAAGGATGCTCATTCCGCGGATGGTGTCATCCGCTTTTTCAATCCACTGATTTTTAGAAGGAGAGCTTCATGTTCAACAGTCGCTGGCGAGGAGGTTTTGGAGTCACTGTTTTGGCTTTGGTCTGCTGCTTCATCTTGGCACAGGCCGGCATGGCCGCCGCCATGTCCCCGATCGACGAAAAGGATCGAGTAATTCTCAAGAACAACGTCCATCCCCTGGCGCTGCCGGAGTTCGAGACCGGCCGGGCCGATCTCACTTGCCGATGGAGCGGATGATCCTCTCGCTCGCTCCGCGGCCCGGGGCGCAGCAACAGCTCGAAAAACTTTTGACGCAGCAGCACGACCCCGCCTCGGCCCAGTATCACCAGTGGTTGAGCCCGGAGGAGTTCGGCCAGCGCTTCGGCGCCACGGACGCGAGCCTCAAGGTCGTCAAGCAGTGGCTGGAGGGGCACGGATTCACCATCGACGAAGTGGCCAAGGGCCGGAGCTGGATCAACTTCAGCGGCACCGTCGCGCAAGTGGAAAAGGCCTTCGCCACCGAGATCCGTGATTATCGCGTGGCCGGCAAGCTCCGCCACGCCAACTCGGTCGACCCGTCGATCCCGCGCGCCCTCGCTGGAATCGTCAACGGCGTCGTCACCCTCCACAACTTCCCGCGCCCGGCCAACCACACACCCATCAAGAAGCTGTCGCCGGGGGACCTGAACGAGAAGTTCACCTCCGGCACCAGCCACTACCTTTCGCCCACTGACTTTTCGACGATCTACAACCTGAATTCCGTCTACAGCGCGGGCACCAACGGCAGCGGGCGGACGGTCGCCATCGTAGGCCGCACCGACATCAAGCTGGCCGACGTTCAATTCTTCCGCAGCTTCTTCGGCTTGCCGGCCAACGATCCCGTCTTCGTCCACAACGGCACCGACCCGGGCAACCTCGGCGGCGGTGAAGAGGGCGAGGCGGATCTCGACGTTCAATGGTCCGGCGCGGTAGCCCGCAACGCGACGGTCAAGTTCGTCATCTCCAAATCCACCGCCACCACCGACGGCGTGGACCTTTCGGCCCAATACATCGTCAACAACAACGTCGGCGATACGATGAGCACGAGCTTCGGGCAGTGCGAAGCCACGATGGGCGCCACCGAGGTGACCTTCTACAACAACCTCTGGTCGCAGGCGGCCACCCAGGGCATCACGTCGTTCGTTTCCGCCGGCGACGCCGGAGCGGCAGGCTGCAACGGCGGCGGCGATACCACCGGCTCCGGCCAGGCGGTTTCCGGCTTGTGCTCTACGCCGTTCAACGTCTGCGTCGGCGGCACCCAGTTCAACGACACCGCGAGCCCGAGCACCTACTGGTCGTCGACCAACAACGCGACCACGGAGGCGTCGGTGCTCTCCTACATCCCGGAGATCGCCTGGAACGAGAGCGGCACCGTGGCTGGCGGCGCGAACCTCTGGTCCACCGGCGGCGGCGCGAGCAACTCGTTCAGCAAGCCCTCCTGGCAGGTCGCCCTCGGCGTGCCGGCCGACGGCAAGCGCGACATCCCCGACGTTTCACTCACCGCGGCAGGCCACGACGGCTATCTGGTCTTCCAGGGCCACACCACGGGCACGACGGGTCTCGGCGCCGTGGGCGGCACGTCCGCCTCCTCGCCGTCATTCGCCGGCTTGATGGCGCTCATCGTCCAGAAAACTGGGAGCCGGCAGGGCAACGCCAACACGGTTTTCTATCCCATGGCGGCCGCCCAATACGCGGGCACCGGCCCCGTGGTCTACCACGACATCACCAGCGGCAACAACAGCGTTCCCGGCACGACTGGATTTTCCTGCACCACGGGCTACGACCGGGTTACCGGACTGGGCTCCGTCGACGGCGCCGCGCTGATCAACAACTGGGGAGGCACCACGCCGGTCCCCGATTTCGCGATCTCGGTCTCGCCGAGCGCGCTGACCGTACTCCAGGGCAACGCGGGATCGGCGACGGTGACGACGACGGTCTCGGGCGGCTTCAATGCGGCGGTGGCGCTGTCGGCCTCGGGCCAGCCCACGGGCGTCACCGTTTCCTTCAGCCCGTCCTCGATCGCGGCTCCGGGCTCGGGCACCTCGTCGGTTTCGATCACCGTCGCCTCCACCACGGTGGTGGGGACGTATCCCATCACCATCACGGGCACGGGCGGCAGCAAGACCCACACGACGACGTTGATGCTCACCGTCTCCACGACCGCGCCGCAGCAACTGCTCGGCAATCCAGGCTTCGAGAACGGCACGACCGCCACCCCGTGGGTGCCCACAACCGGCGTCATCAACAGCTCGGCGAGCGAGCCCCCGCATTCGGGGACTTGGGACGCTTGGATGGACGGCTACGGCACCACCCACACCGACAGCCTCTACCAGCAGGTGACGATCCCCTCGACCGCCACCACGGCGACGCTCACCTTCTGGCTCCACATCGATACGGCGGAAACCACCACGGTGACCGCGTTCGACACCTTGCAGGTGCAGATCCGCAACTCCTCCAACGCGGTGCTCTCGACGCTCCAGACCTTCTCCAACCTCAACAAAGCCACCGGCTACTCACAGAAGACCTACAACCTGATCGCGTTCAAGGGCCAGACGATCCGGGTCTACCTGCTTGCCGCGGAAGACTCGTCGTTGCAGACCTCGTTCGTGGTCGATGACTTCGCGTTGAACGTGC
>DATIOS010000488.1:0-5933 GCA_035472915.1 Thermoanaerobaculia bacterium | reverse complement strand
TTCCTCTGGGAAATCGACCAGGCACGGTTTTTGCCTTTACTCCTTCACCGAGAGCAGTCGCGGTGCCCACCCCGTAAACCCCTAACTCTGGCATCGCGGAACGCAACGAGGTGACTTATGAAAACTACACGGATCATGCTTCTCGCTGCCGTCCTGCTGGGCGCCCTGCCGGTGATGGGCTCCGCCGCGACTTCGATCTCGGCGGGCCTCCACATCGGCCCCTCGGGCCACGCCCGCGTGGACGTCGGCTTCTTCTACGACGACCTGGCCTCCTACGGGCACTGGATCCAGCGCCCGCGCTACGGCTGGGTCTGGACGCCGCGGGTCGCCGTCGCCACCTGGCGGCCTTATCAGGATGGCCACTGGGTGTGGACCGACCTCGGCTGGACCTGGGTCTCGGACGAGCCCTTCGGCTGGGCGACCTATCACTACGGCCGCTGGTACGACGACCCCGACTACGGCTGGGAGTGGGTCCCTGGCGATGAGTGGGCTCCGGCCTGGGTCGACTGGCACGCCGGCGACGACTATGTCGGCTGGGCTCCCTTGCCGCCAACGGTCGACTTCCGCCCCGGCGTCTTCCTGAACGTCGCACTCGCGCCCGAGGACTTCATCTTCGTGCCGTCGAGGCGATTCCTGGAGCCGCGCATCGCCGCCTTCGCGGTGCCGCGCTGGCAGTGCGGCCAGATCTATCGCGGCACCCGCAACTTCACCCGCTACGACCGCTTCAACAATCAGATCGTCAACACCGGCTTCCCGGTCAACCGCGTGCAGCAGTGGACCGGACGGCGCGTGCCGCGCTATCAGGTCGCCGATCTGGGCTGGAACGAGCGGCACCGGGGAGCACGGCTGGCGCAGAACCGGCTGGCCCTTTTCCGGCCGCAGGTAGAACGAGCGCGAGTCGCTCCGCCGACCGCCCGTCCACTCGCGCGCCGAGCGGTGCTGGCCGGAGCGGCCGCTGCAAGAGTTGTCTCGGCCCACCATGCCTTCCGTACCGCTGAGGCCAGGCGTCAGCCGCAGGGCGTGGTGCGTCAACCGGGCCGGGGGCAACGTCAGGTTCTGGCCCAGCAACAACTTCAGGCCAGGCAGCAGCAGCGCCTGAAGGGCCAGCAACGGCCGCAGGTGCAAGCTCAGGCCCGCAACATGCGGCGAGAGGGCCAGGCGCAACGCCAGCTCCAGGCCAAACAGCAGCAGCAGGCTCGCCAGCAGTTGCGCTCGCAACGTCAGCAACTGCAAGAAGCCCAGCACCGGGGCCGAGTCCAGCAACAGCAGGCTCGGGTCGAGCGGCAAACTCAAATGCGCCACCAACAACAGGCGCGGCAGCAGGAGCGTTTGCAAAGCCAGCGGCGGCAAATGGCTCAGCAGGAGGCTCGCGTCCAGCAGCAACAGGGCCGGGCTCAACGGCAACAGCAACTACAGGCCCGCCAGCAGGAGCGCTTCCAGCATCAGCGACAGCAGCAGGTTCAAGCCCAGGCCCGCATGCAGCAACAGCAGGCCCGGCAGCAGGAGCGCTTCCAGCGGCAGGCCCAGGTCCAGCAACAGCGGCCCCAGCGGCAGCAGTTTCAACAGGCGCAGCAGCAGGCTCGCCAGCAGGCCCGCCAACAAGGCCGGCCACCGCAGCAGGGCAACCAGGGGCAGGGCGGAAACCATCGCCGGCAGCGGCCGGAGCGGCCACCCCAGTAGCCGTCGAGATCATCCCGTCTGACTCCAGGAGCCCGGCCAACCGCCGGGCTCTTTTCTCGTCTTCCGTTCCAGCGCCGAATCGGGCTAGAGTCCCGCTGGCCGCTCCGGCGGCAACCCAACAGGAGACCTGTAAATGCCGACCGATGCGGCGCTGCTCGCCGGTGTGCCGTTTTTCCAGTACCTCGACGACGACGAGCGAGAGGTCCTCGCCCAACAGCTCGACGCGGTGAGCCTGCCGGCGGGCCAGCTCGTCTTTCAGGTCAACGACCCCGGCGGCACCATGTTCGTCATTCGCCAGGGCAGCGTCGAAGTTTTCTTCAAGGATGATACCGGCGAGCGCATCGTGCTCGAGACGCCGGGTCCGGGGGAGGTCTTCGGCGAGCTTTCCTTCCTCGACGGCGGCGGGCGCAGCGCCTCGGTCGTGGTGATCGAGGACCTCGAAGCGCTGGCGGTCGACCGCAACGACCTCGAACACCTCTTCCGCATTCATCCCGAGGCGGGGCTCGACGTCATCACGGCGATGGGCAACCGGCTGCGGCGCACCGTGCAGCTACTGCGCCACACGGCATCGCGCAACGTCAACCTCGAAGTGGCGGACAGCCGCTCGCAGGTGGAGAAGGTGGCCGACTGGATCGCCGCGTTCTCGGGCAGCATCACGTTTCTCATGATCCACGTCGTCATCTTCGCCGTGTGGATCCTGCTCAACGTCGACTGGCTGCCAGGCTGGAAGCCGCCGATGTTCGATCCCTTCCCCTTCGGACTGCTCACCATGGTAGTGTCGCTCGAAGCGATCATCCTCTCCGTCTTCGTGCTTCTCAGCCAGAACCGCCAGGCCTCGAAGGAACGCATCCGGGGCGACATCGAGTACGAGGTCAACCTCAAGGCCGAGCTCGAGATCGCCCACCTGCACGAGAAAATGGACCGCCTGCACGAAGAGGCCCTGGGGCGCCTCGACGAGCTTCAGCGGCTCGTCAGGGCGCCCGTGGCGCGCGGCTAGAAAGCTCGGATGAGATCGCTGGGGAAGCGCGGGTCGATCTCGTAGTCGATGAATTGGCCGCTGAAGCCGGTGACGAAGATGAGCTGGCCCGGGGCCAGGCCGGCCACGCTGATGTTGGCGCCGGTGTTGATAAAGACCCGGATCTCGCCCGAGCCGTCGTTGACGAACACCTTCTGGCCGAACTCCCCGTCATCCTCCAGACGGGTGATCCGTCCCGCGACCAGGACGATGCGCCCCTCCGTCGCCTCACCGATGGCGCCGGTATGGACCGGAAGGGGCAGCACGGGGAGTCCCCGGCCGTGCGTGCTCACGTCGCCGTCGCTGAGAGGAATGATGACGAGCAGTCCGCCGATGTCCGTCAGCGTCCCGGTGACGCGCGCCTGCTGGCGGAACCTCAAGCCCAGGTTGTCGGCCATGCTGACGTAGATGCCGCCCGTCAGATCCTGCACCGCGAACCCTTCGTCGAAGAAGCTGGACGCGAAGACGCCCGAGGGCACAGTGACCGACCCTTCCACGGTGACGACGGTGCCCAACGACAGATGGCGGGCGACGGCGATCGGGATGGGGTGGGCGGCGGCAGCGGCGGCGTGAGGAGCCGCCACGAGGGTGACGGCGAGGCCTGCGGCGAGGAGGAAGAGGCGAATGGGATTTGGCCTGAGGGAAGGCATACGGAGTCTCCTTTCCATTGGGTTGAGACATCGACGGCGCCAGGCACCGGGCGCCTGACCCGGGGATTCTAACCGCAGAAGCTAACCGAATGCATTACAATGCATTCGCGCTACTCTCCAAACAACTAGGTGCAGCGAGGGAGGGAAACGGAGTCGGGGAGGTCAGGTTGCCGAGGTGGGGATTGAAACGGGACCCGGAGGCGAAGCGAATCCATATTCATTGCTGCAGATTCGCTCCTCTCGTCCGGGGTCCCACAGAAAGTCTAAGGTGTAGAACATAACGAACTGCATTACGGATTACCGGCAAGTCCTCCGCTTTCGCGCCTGTGCTCTTCCTGGAGCTCCGAGATCGTCCCAACAGGGCGGGTCGAGCCCCCAACCTGCCGTCCAGACCCGCCCCTACGCTAGGCGTCAAAGGTGAGTTGACGACTGTGGCGTGGGCTTCCCTACCCGCCGCTCGCCGCCGCGAGGCGTGCGGCGACGGGGCGCCGGCGTTCGCCCACCTGCTGGCGCCACATGGCGTAGTAGAGCCCCTTCTGCTCCACCAGCTCGTCGTGACGGCCGGACTCGACCACCCGCCCGTGCTCCAGGACGTGGATGGTGTCGGCGTGGAGCACCGTCGACAGCCGGTGCGCGATGAGGATGGTGATCACCTGGCTCGACGCCACCTCGCGGATCGTCTCCGTGATCTCCTCCTCGGTCAGCGAGTCGAGCGACGAGGTCGCCTCGTCGAAGACCAGCAGGCGGGGCCGGCGCAGCAACGCCCTTGCGATCGACAGCCGCTGCTTCTCACCCCCCGAGACCTTGACGCCACCCTCGCCGATCACCGTGTCCAGCCCGCGATCGGCGCGCGCCAGCAGGCTGTCGCACGCGGCCTTCTTCAGCACTTCCAGGCACTCGCTGTCGGTGGCCGCCGGATTCACGAACAGCAGGTTCTCGCGGATCGAGCCGGAAAAAAGCTGCGTGTCCTGCGTCACGAAGCCGATCTGGGCTCGCAGCTCGTCGAGGTCGAGGGCGGTGCCGGGCTTGCCGTTGTAGAGGACGCGCCCGCTCTTCGGCGTATAGAGGCCCACGAGCAGCTTGACGAGCGTCGTCTTGCCCGAGCCCGAGGGCCCCACGAACGCCACCGTCTCGCCGCGCTCAACCGCGAAGGAGACGCCGGAGAGGGCCGGAGCCGAGGCGCTCTGATGGGTGAAGCTCACGTTCTCGAAATCCAGAGAGCCGAGCTCTCCCAAGTGCAGGGGGTTCGCCGGCTTCGCCTCGACGGGAATGTCGAGGATGGCCTGGAAGACGTCGAGCGACGCCTCCGTCTCGCGATAGGTGTTGATCACCGTCCCCAGCTCCTGCAGCGGCCCGAAGATGAAGAACGAGTAGATCCAGAGCGAGAAGAATTGCCCGATCGAGATCTTCTGCACGAAGATGAGGTAGAGCATCAGGAAGAGGATCGAGGTGCGCAGGGCGTTGACCGCCGTGCCCTGGATGAAGCTCAGGAGGCGCAGCGAGCGTACCTTCCGCAGCTCCAGGCGCAGGATCTTGGCGGTGGTGGCGTTCAGCCGCTCGATCTCCTGGCGAGCCAGGCCCAGGCTCTTGACCAGCTCGATATTGCGCAGCGACTCCGTGGTGGCCCCCGCAAGCGCCGTGGTCTCGGCGACGATCACCTTCTGGATCTTCTTGATCCGCCGCGACAGCACCGAGCTCAAAACCCCGAGCACCGGAATGGTAAGCAGGAAGACCGGCGCGATGATCCAGCTCACGGTGAAGGCGTAGACCATCACGAAGATCACCCCGACCAGGGTCGTGAACAGGGTGTTGACGGCGGTCCCGATGAGCTTTTCGACGTCGGCGCGGACCTTCTGGAGCTTGCCCAGCGTCTCGCCGCTACGCTGGTCCTCGAAGAGCTGGTACGGCAGCTCCAGGGAGTGGCGGACGCCGTCCGAGTAGAGGTCCGCACCCAGCCGCTGGGTGACCACGTTAACGAAATAGTCCTGGAAGTTCTTCGCCACCCGCGACACGAAGGCGGCCCCGACCGCTGCGGCCAGCAGCACGCTCACGCCGCGGAAGAACTGGCTGGGCGTGTACTCGCCGAAGCGGGTGGCATATTGGTCGATGACATGGCGGAAGATCAGCGGATCGAGGAGCGAGAAGATCTGATTGATGGCAGCCAGGACCAGGGCCAGCACCACGAGCGTCCAGTAGCGGCGCAGGTAGGAGTAGAGGAGTCGCATAGACCCTCAAGTCTACTGGATCGGTGAGCCGATGCGTTGGGAGCCGGATTTGAAGGAACCGGCCGGGCCAGGCGGCCCGGCCGGCATGTAGAGTCCTTACAGCGAGTTGATGAAGGCGATGAGCTGGTTCTTCTGGTTGGTGCTGAGACCGAAGATGTAGTTCTCGATGACCGGCTCAGCCTCGTTGGTGTGGCGCTGAATTGCGTCGTCACGGGTGAAGCTGACGGTGTCGTGCATCAGGCGGTCGTGGGTGCGCAGGCCCCACAGGGGCGGCGTGCGCAGCTTGTTGCGGGTGGACTGTCCGCCGTTCTGCACGATCCCGTCTCCCGTCCCGACGTCGTGGAGCAGGAAGTCGCTGAACGG